>CAXTEW010000026.1:7928-17157 GCA_964243175.1 uncultured Acidobacteriaceae bacterium | reverse complement strand
ACGTCGGCAGAGCAAGCTATGGAGTGCCAACCATATTCACGCGATTGTTACCGTTGTGCTTGTGAAACTATGCAGTCCGTGCGATTGTGTGCGAAATACCTGAACGTATTGGTTATTGGTTCATCGATCGACGAAGGGGGTTCCTGCCATGATCTCTCCCACGCATCCGTTGCGCCGTATCTTCCACGAGCTTGTTCGCGACTGCTTTCGCGACGTCCTTCCCAAGGGGAATGGCGAAATCGCCGCCTATGTCGCTGATATGCTGACCGAGTTCTCCTCGACCGACAAGTTGTACCCCGTGTTTGACGAACAAGGGCGGCCTGTGCGCGAGATTGCGGCGCTGCTGCGCGCCTCTGACCCGGTCCACGGCACGGCAGCGTCTTTCGACGCGGAGCGACGCCTGCGCAAGCACATCGGCGACTACCTGCTGTTTTCGGCAGGGATGGCCCCCCGGCATGCGGCCAGCCCGGAGCGTCTGGATGTCATGGTACGCACCGGCCAGGAATGCTACTGGGTCGTCTCGCAGTTCAACCTGTTCGAGTACGAGCGTGAGGCACCCTTGTTCGCGCGGCTGAGCAATGTATTTGAACCATGTGTGCATGGTCTGCGCGAGGTGTACGCCCGGCTGCAGCGGAACGAACCACCCCTGCTGATGTAAGCTCGCGGATCGAGGCGTTGCCGCGGCGCTGCGCATAGCGCCGCGGCAACGTTTCAAGGAACCGGGCCAGGCTGATGTAGCCATAGTGCGGCGTGTTTTCGTTGAAGTGCGGCAGTGTCCAGGTGGTGGCGTACAGCAGGAGCAGCAAGGCTGCTGCCCGGCGCTTCCACCGTGGCAGCGGAGGAGCCGGTGCGGCGGCAGGCTGTCGACCCGCCACGTATAACAGCAGGATGGTGAGACTGAGCGTGTGTACGTAAATCCATCGCCCCCAATCCACGCTGTATACAAACAGGATGAGTGAAGCGAGAAAGGCGGCTGCGGCCGTGTACCAGAGCACCCGCATCTCCCGCCGCAGTCCCCGGCGCGTCAGCGCCAGGCTTCCAGCAACTATGGGCGCCAGCGAGAGCAGTGTCAGCAGCGCATATACAGGGAGGTAGTGGTAGCGAGGGATGTCAGCACGCACCTTGATCCAGGCATCGGCCGCGTTGCTGCTGAGGTACCCGATTGCCCCGCCGGCACATACCTGGTCTGCATGCGCGTCGGGCAGGTATGGGTAGCCGAGTGAGGCACAAATCCTGGTCGCGGTTGCAGCGCTGCCCATGTGCAGCGTGCACACAGCAGCGATGGCGAAGCCCAGTGCGAAAGGAAGCAGGCACTGGAGGCAGGCAGCAGGGAGGCGGCGGCCTGATAGTAGAAGAGCCGCTAGGAAGTACGGCATGAAGCAGACCAGGGGCTCGTGCGATAAGGTCATTCCCGCGATAGCGACGGACAGATAAGCGATCGCCCCGGGTGTGGCCAAGCGCTTTGTGCGCAGCAAAATCAGGAACAGACAGAGCGCTGCGAGATAGACAACTTCCTTGTGGAAGCCCGCCAGGACATCCAGTATCTGGAAGGAGAGCGTGGCTGGGGAAACAAGCAGCGCGATGACCCAGTAATTGCACGGCGCGCGAAGAAACAGGCAGAACAGCGAAGTGAGCAGGATGGCGTACAGCCCCAGCGAACCGAGGACGACCCAGACCGCCGGAGATAGGTGACTTGCCTTTGCAAGAAGGTAGATAGTCTGGCCGGGAAGCCCGCGCCGGACGAAGCCGCCCTGGTAGTTGATTAGCCATTCGGCGAGCAGCCACTCGCGCGCCATGTGCGTAAGCACAAGCAAGGCGTACAGCACTGTGGCTACGCTGATGTAGGCAAAGTACAGGCAGACACCCCGCCGGTACCGGGTGGTGCCTGCACGGGGTGCAGAAGCGCCTTCTGTGATGCGGAACGCCGGTGCCAGAAACGGTGACATACCACCGCCATAACAAGGCCGCCACCAGCCACCGGATATTGACTTACCCACGTGACTATCTGGACGGGCTACTTGTACGTAGACAGCATACGCCCGCATGGAAAAGAAGTAGATGAAGCCTTGGTCATCCAGACCTCGGCGTTGGCGGAGCGCTTGTAAGAGTCAGAGCAAGTCGCCCCCGTGCGATCGAGCAGGAGTTAGACTCGTTGAGCAAAGCGCGGTCCAAGGGCGGGAGCCACGGCCAGGGTCAAGCGAACGGTTGGCAGCAGTGCGTGGTCTCTGCGCTCAGCGCAGGAGCGCACGGGCCAGCACGGACGCAACCTCCATCGGTGCTTCGCGATGAACGAAGTGGCCGATGCCCGGCACTTCCACGCGCTCATAGCTGCCGGCGAACCACGCTTCCTGCCCCAGCGAGCCCTCCGGATGATTGCAGGCGTCGGCGGTGCCCAGGATATACCAGGTGGCCACGGTGACGGCGGGCTTCTCTGCCAGCAGCGCATGCTGGGCCGCGTAGCGCGCCGAGCCCCGGGCGTTGCCGTGGCGCACACGGTAGTACGACACAACGGTCGAGACAAACTGGGGGTTCTGCCACGAGCGGGCTGCTTGCTCAAGCGCTGTTTCCGCGAAATGCCAGGTGGGCGACCATACCTGCCAGAGAAGGCGGCAGAGCCCGGCGCGGTCGCGCGTCAGCGAGGCCTCACCCTGCGGTGTATTGAAGAACCACTGGTACCAGTAGTCGCGCTCCTGCGCATGCGGGAGGATGCCCGTGTTGCCGTAAGCCACATACTCCGATGCGAGGCCAATCACCGCTGCAATGCGCGTCGGCTGCAGCACCGCCATGGAGTAGGCCGCGCGAGCTCCCCAGTCGTGCCCGATGACCACGGCATGCTCGATACCGAGGTGCTCCAGCAGCAACAAGGCGTCGTCGGCCAGGGCGGCAAATTCGCCGGTCTCGGCTTCCGGATCGGTGATCCGGGTGGCGCCATACCCGCGCAGCGAAGGGACCACGAAGCGCACCGGCGTGGCACCTTCGGTAGCGGACCATGCCGCAAGCAGATCACCCCAGCCTGCCGCGCAATCTGGAAAGCCGTGCAACAGCAACGCCGGCCTGCCCCGGGGATCACCATGCTCTTCGTATTCGATTTCTATGTGGGGCAGCGTCAACGTGGGCATATGCGGGTGGGATGCCGGGCGAACGCACCTGCTGCCTGTGCCGTGCAGGCGGGACAAGCATCTTCGCGCCCGGCGCTGCATCGGAACGGAAGGAGATTCTGGGCGAACGTGATCGAGTACGGGACGAACCTGGTGGTATTCAGCCTGCGCAGCACCGGAGCCAACCTGCTGTTTGTGGCCGAACCCGCGCCCGGCGGCGCACAGGGCTTCGCCATGCACGGGGTGCAGTCGCAGCGGCTTCGCTATGAGAGCGACGCGCTCAAGGCCCTGGAGCAGGGCGGCGTCGGCCACTGGTCCACGTTTCCGCCACACCCTATCGAGGCCACGGTGACGCGCACCCAGTTACGCGCCATGGGTTTTCGCGGCAACTACTAACGTTGCTTCGAAAACCACGCGACTTACAAAATGTAGCGGCTCAGGTCCTGGTCTTTCACGATGCTGGCGACCATCTGCCGGACGTACTCCGGGTCGATGATGACGACGCGCTCGTGCCCCGTTGCAATCTCGCGATCGACCACCGGCAGTGGCACGGTGGCTGCACCGTCGGTAGCTGCTACTGATAAGTCGAAAACACCAGCCTGCGTTCGGGGCGCCTTCAGCAGGTCGGGCGCCAGAAAGCTGATCTCATCGAGTACCCGCTCCATGATGGTGTGGAGCCGGCGCGCCCCGATATTCTCAGTCTGCTCGTTGACGCGGAAGGCGAAGTTCGCCATCTCGGCAAGTGCTTCCGGCGTGAACTCGAGCTTCAGCCCTTCGGTCTCCAGCAGCGCAATGGACTGCTTGGTCAGCGACGCCTTGGGCTCGGTCAGGATGCGGATGAAATCATCGACGGTGAGAGAGTGCAGCTCGACCCGCACCGGGAAGCGCCCCTGCAGCTCCGGGATCAGGTCGCTCGGCTTGGTCACATGGAAGGCGCCTGCCGCGATGAACAGAATGTAGTCGGTGCGTACGTTGCCGTAGCGCGTGTTAACGGTCGTCCCTTCGACGATCGGGAGGATGTCGCGCTGGACGCCTTCACGCGAAATATCTGGTCCGTGACCGCCTTCGCGCCCGGCGATCTTGTCGATCTCGTCCAGGAAAACAATGCCCGAGGTTTCCACCCGTTCCACTGCCGTCCGCTGCACCTGGTCCATGTCGATCAGGCGGCCTTCTTCTTCCTGCACCAGGTAGTCGAACGCCTCGGCGACCTTCATCTTGCGCTTCTTGGTGCGCGGCCCAAAGAGCTGCGGCAGCACATCCTTCAGGTTCATGTCGGAGTCTTCCATCGAGTTGTTGGTCACAATCTCGATCTGCGGCTCGCGACGTTCCCGTACATCAATCTCCACCAGTCGTTCGTCCAGCTTGCCTTCGCGAAACTGGTCGCGGAGCTTGTCCCTCGTCCGCGCAAACGCGGTGGCTTCTGTTTCAGCTGACGCGCTGAGGGCTTCGCCCGCGCCAGGCTGCGAGTTATCGTTGTTCGCACCGGCAGCCGGCGTCGGCATCACCGCGACCTCGGCTGCTGCAGCCGGGGCTGGCAGCAGCAGCTCCAGCAGCCGATCCTCTGCGTTCAACTCGGCCTTGTCTTCTATTTCTTCCAGCTTCTCATCGCGCACCATGTCGATCGCGTTTTCGACCAGGTCGCGGATGATCGATTCCACATCCCTTCCCACATAGCCGACCTCGGTAAACTTCGACGCTTCGACCTTGAGGAATGGCGAGTTGGTGAGCTTGGCGAGGCGACGCGCGATCTCGGTTTTGCCGACACCGGTCGGCCCGATCATGATGATGTTCTTCGGCATGATCTCGTCCGCGACTTCAGGAGCGAGTTT
This sequence comes from uncultured Acidobacteriaceae bacterium, assembly GCA_964243175.1. GTDB lineage: Bacteria > Acidobacteriota > Terriglobia > Terriglobales > Acidobacteriaceae > EB88. The sequence goes on along the minus strand of CAXTEW010000026.1, from coordinate 12,230 downwards.
CTGCCGGCGCATGCGGTTCCGCAGTGCCAGCGCTACCGCGCGCTTGGCAGCCCGCTGGCCAACAACGTACTTGTCAAGTTCTGCGACGATCTCGCGCGGGGTCAAATCCTCGAGCGCGAGTTCCTGGTCGTCCGCGGTGCCGGGTAGATAGATTGCCATGGATGCCTGTCGTTGCCTTCAATCGTGCTTCTGTCTGGTTCGCGAGCCTTCCGGACGGCGGGGGATCGCGGTTACTTGTCTTCGGGCGGTATCGCCTTCAACTCTTCCACCAGGATCGTGTCATTGGTGTAGATACAGATCTTGCCGGCGATGCGCAGGGACTTCTCCGCGATCTCGCGTGCTGGCAGGTCAGTGTTGTCGTAGAGCGCGCTGGCCGCGGCCAGCGCGTAGGAGCCGCCGGAGCCGATAGCCGCGATGCCTTCATCGGGCTCGATCACGTCGCCCGAGCCTGAGATCAGAAAGCTCTGCTGCGGGTCCGCGACAATCAACAGGGCTTCGAGCGAGCGCAGCATCTTGTCCGTACGCCAGTCCTTGGCGAGCTCCACTGCGGCCCGGCCGATATTGCCGGCATACTGCTCCAGCTTGCCCTCGAACCGGCTGAACAGTGAAAACGCATCGGCTGTCGAGCCGGCGAAACCTGCCAGTACCTTGTCCTGGTAGAGCCGGCGGATCTTGCGTGCCGTATGCTTCAGCACCGCGTCGCCCAGCGTGACCTGCCCATCGGCTGCCATGACTACGGAATCGCCGCGTCGCACACACACAACCGTTGTACTGCGTATGCGGCGGCCACCTGCAAGAGAGAAGTCCGCGCCGGGATGGAAGCCGGGAACAGTGCGGGAGCGTGCGGGCAATATGCCGGGAGATTTGACCATAGGGAATCCCCCAAGTATAGCGTAGCCGGGCCGGGCCGAGCCGCACCCGGCGGTGACCTCCAGGTGCACCGTGGGCATGGCTGTGGACGGCAAGGGGCCTCGGGTTACGGTATGCTTCTCACATCTGGCGCGGTATTGCGCCAGCCTGGAGCCCATGCGGTGATGACCGGCCTTTCCTTGCGCGATCACCAGGTCCTGGCAACGATGGCTGCCGCCGTCGCCTGCCTGGGTGGCGTTGCCTGGTACATGACAACCCGCACGCGCACCAGCGAAGCCGAACTCGAACGCATCCGGCGGCAGGACCTCGTGCTCGGCGGCCGCATCATCGATGGCACCGTGCTCGATGTCACCGAACTCGACCCCTACGAGGCCAAGCGCCCTGAAGGCATGCAGCTGATCCTCTACAAGTACGAGATTGCCGGCGTTTCCTATGAGTGTTCGCAGGACATTACTCACTTGAACGACCTGATCCAGATCAATGACATCCGTGTGGGTTTTCCCTGCTCGGTGCGCTATGACACCCGGCAGCCGGAAAACAGCATTGTGATTGCTGAAAACTGGATCGGGCTGCGGGATACCGCAAACTCTGTTCCCGTGCGGCGATCGATTCCGCGCCGCCGCTGGTCAGCCCCGGTCTCCTGAGCAGCCCGCTGCGCTGGTCCCCTGCAAAGCGGCAGACTTCGGTGTGTGCAGGGACGCTGTCAATTGCTGTCTGCGATTGGCCGCACCGCCTCGACTCGCCTACACTATAAGTCCAATGCATACGCATGGCTCACCCTCGGGCGGCAGGACGCAGGTCGTACTCCAAGTCTCCCTGGCCGCGACGCTGTGCTACGTCGGCGTTTGCTTTGTGGTCGGCCTGCGCTCCCATTCGCTGTCGCTGCTGTCCGAGGCAGGGCACAATGTGTCCGATGCCGCCGCGCTGCTGCTTTCTTTTGTCGCGGTGTGGCTTGGCTCGCAGCCGGCGAACGATGACAAGACCTTCGGCTACCAGCGGGCTGGCGTGCTTGCCGCCTTCTTCAACGCGCTGTGCCTGGTCGCTATTTCGACCTGGATCGCGATCGAAGCGCTGGCCCGCCTGCGCCATCCGGAGGCCGTCGCCTCCACCTCCATGATGGTTGTTGCGGCGGCCGGCGTCGTCATGAATGGCGCGATTGCGACCTTGCTGTGGCGTACCAGCTCAAAGGACGTGAACCTGCGTTCCGTCTTTGTGCACATGGCCGGGGACACGCTGTCGACCGCGGCCGTGATCGTCGGCGGCCTCATCATCCGGCTGACTGGCCTGGAGTGGATCGACCCGGCGCTGTCGCTTGCTATTGCCGTGCTGATCCTCTGGTCGTCTATCTCGATCGCGCGGGAAACGCTGAATATTCTGCTCGAGGGCACGCCGGCCGGGATCGCCCTGCCTGAGATCCGCCTGGCGCTTGCAGGCATCGAGGGTGTTGAGGATGTTCACGACCTGCACGTCTGGTCGCTCGGTTCGCAGACCCACGCGTTGTCGACCCATATACGCATAGCTGATATTCCACTGTCAGAAAGCAGTGCCATCCTCGACCGCGTGAAGTGCGCGCTGCGCGACCGCTTCCGCATTCTGCACAGCACGATCCAGTTTGAGAACCAGGACTGTGAAACAGAGCATGGCTGCGTGATGACACTGGAAGAAGTGCAGGCCCACCAGCATGACCACGATCATGCCCATGGCCACCATCACCACGGCCACGCGCACTAGCGCCGGGTCGCGGTTCCTCCGGGTGAACGTGCGAACCTGCGTCAACCAGCCACTTCAAGGCGGGTCATCCTGAGCGTAGTCAAAGGATCAGCTATCTGGGTTATCTGGCGCGCGCAAAGAATGAAGCAGATCCTTCGACTCCGCTGCGCTTCGCTCAGGATGACCCGTGAATTGGGTTCAGGGTGATCCGTCGATTGGGTGCAGCATGACCCGCGGATTGTGTTCAGGGTGACCCGCGAGGCTCAGGGTGACCCGTCGATGACATTGAGCATGAGCCGCAGGATGGGGCCAGGATGAACGGCTCCGCCCCGGCGCCCTACCAGAACGGAGAGCTCAGCCGAGCGCCGTTTCAACAATCTCGACGATGCCGCGGCCGAATGCAGGCCAGTTCAGCCGGCTGCGGAAGCGCTCCCGGCCGGCGCGCGCCATAGCGGCGTACCCGGCGCGATCCCCGTCCAGCAGCGCCAGGATGCGCTCGATATACCGTTCCGGGCCATCGGCACGCGGCTGCAGGATGCCGGTCTCCCCATCGATCACAACCGACGGCACTGCATCGACCGCGCGCGACACCGGCGGCAGTGCAAAGGCCTGCGCCTCGGCGAATACCAGCCCAAAACACTCCGCCAGCGTGGGCACCACGAGGAAGTGCGATGTGAGCAGCAGCTCCCGCAGCCGGGCTGCCTCGCCCGCATCGCTGCGGCGCAGCATGCCGAACATCCTGACGAACTGCTGGTCCTCGGGCGCCAGTTCCGGGCGCACCCCCACGATATTCAGCCGCACATCGCCAACCCGGCCGCTGCGCCGCAGCCCACGCGCTATCTCCAGCGCCAGCGGGCCGCCCTTGCGTTCCCATTCCTTGGCGACAAACAACAGCTCCAGACGGTCCACCGGCCGGTTCCGTATTGCGGCTTCAATGCCGGCCTCATCCTGTTCCGGCATCCATGCTGCGCCCATCGGCTGCACGTGCACCTTTGCCGCGGGTACGCCGAAGCGACGCACCGCGTCGGCTTTCGCCCACTCTGAGCCGTAGACAAGGCCCGTCGCCCGTCGCGCCGTGTCCTGTTCGCGAGCGGCATACCGGGCCGCGCCTACCGGCACCGGGTAATAGCCTCGGTAGAGCTCGAGCCACGCCATCCATGCGGAGTCGGAGAAGAGAAACGTGGGGATCGCCGGCCCCCTGTAATGCTCGTGCAGGTAGACCAGGCACTGCGAGGAGATACAGAACAGAGCCTGCGGCTGGTGCTTCTCGATGGCCCGCGCGGTTTCGCGCGCAAACTGCTGCAGCGCTGGTTTGGTCATCCACAAGGGGTAGCGCGCCGGCTTGCCGCCCAGCAGGATACGCAGCGCGGCATGCGCTGGGCTCCGCTTGACGGGGAGATGATCGAGCACGGTCAGCTGTTCGACCGCGCCTGCCAGTGCTTCGCGGATCGCCATGGCGGACCCGCTCCAGGCGAGCGGGTCCGCGGTATTCTCAAGCGTCGCAAGCATCAGGTGCCGCAGTCTGGTAGCCAAGCTTCTCCTCGGGAACGTCGCTGTTTAGATAGGAACACGGCCGGGCCGCGGGCGTACTCGGCCTGGTCTAGTTCAGTCGTCCGGTCACCTCGTCCGGCAACTTCGTCCGGTTTACTGGTCCGGTCACCTCGTCCGATAACCTCGTCCGGCAATGAAAGCTGCAGCTGGAAGCGTCAGCTCGAAGCTTCA
>CAXTEW010000026.1:0-7828 GCA_964243175.1 uncultured Acidobacteriaceae bacterium | reverse complement strand
GATAACCTCGTCCGGCAATGAAAGCTGCAGCTGGAAGCGTCAGCTCGAAGCTTCAGCAACAAGGGGGTCATCCTGAGCGTAGCCGAAGGACCTGCGGTTGACCACCGGTCGAACCGGAAGGGGCCGCCAGGAACAACCGCAGGTCCTTCGGCTACGCTCAGGATGACCCCTCTTGTCAGGGGGAAGAGACATGGCGCAGGAAGTACGCCATGATCCTCTTGCTCTCTGGTGTACAAAGCGCCGCTGTGTGGTTGGGTCACCGCAGGTCCTTCGCTACGCTCAGGATGACCCGTATGTAGGGTCAGGATGAAGACCCCTATGGTTACCCGACTACGCTCAGGATGAGCCTTGCCTGCGGCCCTCCCCGCTCGCGGTACGTGGCAGACGACCCACCCTACTCCGCATCGACAGGCCGGTCCGGTTGCTGGTTATACAGCTCCTCGACCCGGGCCAGGGTATCAATCTCCTCCACCGGCTTGTCTGTGCGGATGCGCAGGATGCGCGGAAAACGCAGGGCGAAGCCGCTTGCATGCCGATCGGACCGAGTGATGTTGTTGAAGGCGACTTCGAAGACAGTGTCGGGCTCGACCGTGCGGAAGCTCCCGAAGTTCTCAAGCGTATGCGCCTGGAAATGCTCGGACAGCGCTTGCATCTCGGCGTCGGTGACGCCCGAGTATGCCTTGCCCACGTTGAGCCATACGCCCTGCTCGTCGCGTACAGCAAAGGTGTAGTCACTCAGGTGGCGCGCGCGCCGACCGGTGCCAAACTCCGCACCGGTGACGACCACGTCGAGCGTGGCCAGCTCCCGCTTCAGCTTGAGCCAGGCCAGGCCGCGTCGACCCGGCTGGTACAGGCTGTCGCGACTCTTCAGCATCACGCCCTCGTTGCCGCGGGCGCGCGCCTCGTCATACGCGGCGTCCAGCTGTGCTGAGCTGGCAAGCCGCGTGGCCGGGGCCAGCAGCAAGCGGGCAAAGGACAAACCGGCCTCCTCATCGGCGCCAAAGAGTGTGCCCTGGCCTGCCGCCGCGGTACCGCCGCAGTCCGTCCTGCCCGCGTGCGCGGCAAGGTACTGCTCCAGCCGCGCGCGCCGGAGCGCGAGTGGCACGTCTAGCTGCAGGCGCCCATCCGCATACAGGATGTCGAAGGCCATGAAGACAACCGGCAGCGTGCGGCGCATCTCGGCGGACACCTGCTTGCGGCCCAGCCGCTGCTGCAGCGAGGAGAAGGGGAGGGCACGCGCTGTCGTTTCCGCACCTTCCCCTGGTCGCCAGGCCAGGATTTCGCCGTCCAGGATTACCGCTTCCGGCAGTGCGCCAAATGCCTCGACCAGCTCTGGGAACGCAGCGCGCAGGTCCTCGCGATTGCGTGAAAACAGGCCGACGCGCCCCGGAGCGCCCGGGTCGCCGGCGTGTAGCTGTGCCCGCATGCCGTCGTATTTGTCTTCCAGCTGGGCCTCGCGCAGCAACTGCTCCGTGTCCACGGAGGCGGGCGCCACGCCAGCCGCCGCTGCGGCGCCTTCCACGTCTTCAAGGCTTTCCATGTCTGTAGCGCAAGGCTTTTTCGAGGTGCGGCGGCTTTTCCCGCCCAGGGCCCTGGCGTCGGTCTGCTCTGTAGCCACCGCTTCTGCGAAGCGCGCGATGGCCTCATCAACGCTGTCTACCGGGCTGGCCAGCATGAAGCCGAGGGGGTGAAACAGCCGCATTGCGGCTTCGCCCAGCGTCCCAGCCGCTGCCCGCTCCACTGTTTCAGGCAGGCTGCCCAGCAGCATACCTGCGTGGCGAACCAGACTAAGCTCCTGCGCGAACGCCGCGGCGATGGCTTCCTCAACCAGGCTTTGCTTCACGCCGATGCGCATATCGCCCGAGATGAGCTTGAGGATGTACTTGCACTCCGTGGCCGAAGCCCTGGCCAGCAGTGCATGAAGGTGGCGCAGCTTGGCGGCGGGCCCACGCGCCGCCGCTGTTTCAGCCAGTGCGGCTTCGAGATCGCCCAGAACCGGCTGCGGCTCGGGCTGCGGAATGCCTTGCTGCCCGTCGTGCCGCGCAATCAACTCCGCCGCCGCCGCCCCGATGTCGCCATGGTGGCGAAAAGCAAGCGTAAGCGTGGGCGCGTCGGCACCGCTGCGCTGTGCTACCGCCTTGCCCAGCAGCGCGCCGCCTACACTCAGGTTGCGCCGGTCGACTTCCGCGAACGGCTCGCCCGCGACATACTGGGCTGCCCGCGCGGCATCCGCGACTGGAAGCGAAAGCAGGTAAGCCGCCAGGATCGACCGCTTCTCGAGCTTGCTGCTGGTAGCGCCAAGCGCCTCGCACATCGCCGCCCACCCGCTTAGGGCTGCGGCGTCTGCTCCCTGAGGCTTGTTCTCATCGGTGTTTTCTGGTGCTGGCTCCGTCATATGCGCACTTCCATCCCCTGTGCGATGCGCCTCACCCTCGCTGCGCCTGGCCGGCAGCTGCCTGTCGCTCACCCCGGGCATTCGTTTGGTAAAATCGAAGCATGCGCACCGCCTCTCCACTCGGCGCCCTCCTCTAGCGACCGCTCCGTCGCCCGCGCAGCCTTGTGCCTTGTTTTTGCAGCGCACTGTGATCGATCGCCGCCCGTCGCACCCCCCCGAGGAGTTTCCGCATGTTTGACCGTCTAGAACAAATCGCCGCCCGCTACGAGGATCTTGGCCAACAACTGGCTGCGCCTGACATCATCAGCGACCAGCAAAAATATCAGAAAGTAGCCAAGCAGCATCGCGATCTCGAGCCGCTGGTGCGCGGCTTTGAAAAGTACCGCGCTCTTACCGAAGGCATCGCCGACGCACGCGCGATGCTGGCGGAAGAGGACGCGGAGATCCGTGCGATGGCGCAGGAGGAGTTAGGCACGCTGGAGGCGAGGCTGCCCCAGGTGGAAGAGGACTTGAAGCTACTGCTGCTGCCCAAGGATCCGAATGATGACAAGAACGTCGTCGTCGAAATTCGCGCTGCCACTGGCGGTGACGAAGCCTCGCTCTTTGCCGCTGAGGTCTTTCGCATGTACACGCGCTTTGCCGAACTCCATCGCTGGAAGGTGGAAGTGCTGTACACAACGGAGTCGTCGGTTGGCGGAATCAAGGATGTCTCCTTCCTGGTGGAGGGCAACCAGGTTTACTCGCAGTTGAAGTACGAGAGCGGCGTGCACCGGGTACAGCGTGTGCCCGCCACTGAGACCCAGGGCCGTGTGCATACCTCGGCGATTACCGTGGCGGTGCTGCCGGAAGCGCAGGAAGTAGACGTCAAGATCGAACAGAAAGACCTGCGCATCGATACTTTCTGTTCCTCCGGACCCGGCGGCCAGTCGGTGAATACGACTTACTCTGCGATCCGCATCACGCACCTGCCGACCAACACGGTGGTCAGCTGCCAGGATGAAAAATCGCAGATCAAGAATCGTGAAAAGGCCATGCGCGTGTTGCGTGCGCGTTTGTACGACGTTGAACAGGAACGGCTGCACCAGATAGAAGCCGCGCAGCGCAAGGAACAGATTGGCTCCGGCGATCGCAGCGAGAAGATCCGCACTTACAATTTCCCGCAGAACCGCCTTACCGACCACCGCATCGGCCTGACGCTGCACCAGCTCTCTGAAGTGATGGAAGGCCGCATGCAGCCGGTCATCGATGCCGTGATTGCATACTTCAACGCGGAACGACTCAAGGCCGAGGCTGCATAACAGGGGACCGGCCGCCCCGGACGGCGGCTTCGCCGGATACGCTTTGTTTCGCTACCGTGTCAGTTACAGATACGTACACTAGAGCATTCCAGGGGTCCGGCTGCATTATGCACGCGCACACGGTCAGGATGTTGTTGCGTGCGGCGGGTGAGCAGCTTGCTGCAACGTCGCGGGAGCCGCAGCGCGATGCCGCTGCGCTGCTCGGCCACACGCTGGGCAAGGATAGAACCTGGCTCCTGGCGCACCCTGAGGCGCCAGTCGAGGAGTGGAACCGGCAGCAGTATGCCGCGCTGCTGGCGCGTCGCGCGCAGCATGAGCCCATACAGTACATCTTGGGCGAGCAGGAGTTCTACGGGCTGCGCCTGCGGGTAACGCCAGACGTGTTGATCCCGCGACCGGAGACCGAGCACCTGGTCGAAGCCGTGCTCGCGCGCCTGCCGCACGATCGTGCGCTGCGCCTCGCGGATGTAGGTACCGGGTCGGGCGCCGTTGCACTCGCACTCGCGCAGCACCTCCCGCTGGCGCACATCGATGCGCTCGACCTGTCGCACGAAGCATTGCTGCTGGCGCAGGGAAATGCGGCCTCGCTGCAGCTCGACGCGCGTGTCGAGTTTGTGCACTCTGACCTGCTCACCGCCGTGCGCGGGCGGCGGTACGACTGCATTGTTTCCAACCCGCCCTATGTGCCAGCCGAGGAAGCGCTCGAGCCACAGGTAGCCGGGTGGGAGCCGCACACCGCCCTGTTCGCGGACGAAGATGGCCTAGGTATTTATCGCCGCTTGCTGCCGCAGGTGCTAACTCACTTAGCGCCCGGCGGTCTGTTCGCTGGCGAACTGGGACAGGGACAATCGGCTGCACTGGCACAGCTTTTTTCACTCGATGCGCGGTGGTTAGAACCTGTCTTTCTGCCCGACCTGCAGGCGATCCCAAGGATTGTCATAGCCTTTCGCGCACTGCGCGACAATGAGGCAACTACAAGCACGGATCGCTCGTCTGGATAGGACAGCACCATTCCGGTGCGACTGCGTGTTTCGGTGAGAAAGCAGTACTGCCGTGACGAGCCTGGAAGCAGGCGCGTCCGCAGAGAAGGTGACCATCCCGGTGCGTCTTCCTCCCTCTTCCCGAGTGCTTGCGGCGTTGCTGCTGACTGGCGCCGCCGGCTGCTACACCGTCGGCAATGCGCAGGTTGCACATGTTTCCTTTGTGCTTCCACCAGTCGCGGCGCTGGCTGGTAGCGCGGCGATACCAACCGCGGCAGCGACCGGGCCGGGTGCCGCGTCTGCGCCGGCCTGGTCGCCGGCTCTGCAGTCGGAAGAGGATGCGACGCCGGGCTACGGATGGCGCGGGCTCATCTGGCAGTCTGTCGAGTTCGATGTCGCCGAGAATGGCTTCCGCATTCCCAGCGACTACGTCATGCGCGATCTGCTCGCACACAAACCCTTCTGGCACGACTGGATCGCGTCCAACAAGCAGTGGAATATGGGTCGCTTCAGCGATGGCGACAACTTCCTCGTCGACGAGATAGGCCATCCCATACAAGGCGCGGTTTCTGCATTTATTGAGATACAGAACAGTCCGACAGACTCGCGTATCGAGTGGGGCGATCCCGGCTATGTGCGTTCCCGCTTCAAGGGCTTCCTATGGGCAACAGTCTTCAGTACACATGAAAAGATCAGTCCCGCGGGCGAAGCAGGCGTCGGTAACGATGGCGGTTTCACATACGGCAACCAGTGCCACTACACATGCAACAGCAGCAACTTCGGCCCGGGCACGTCTGATACCAAGTACACCAACAATACCGGCTGGACCGACTTTGTTATTACTCCAACTGCCGGTATGCTTTGGGTTCTCGCCGAGGATGTGCTGGACAAGGATGTCAGCGATCGCCTGTCCGAAGCGTACCCGGATAAGATGTGGCCGAAGTTCGTGCGCGGCGGACTGAACCCTTCCCGCTCCTTCGCCAACCTGCTGCGCTGGCGAGAACCCTGGTACCGCGACTTCCAGCACAGCGTTGTGGAGGCTCCACGAGTCCGCTTCTTTCCGTCGGAAGGTGACGAGGCATGGCGCGTGGTCCCACGTTTCCAGGTTGCGCCATTCCTGAGCGGGTTCTCTCTCGCTTCCAACACTGCAGCCTGCTTCAACTGCCGCGCGATGGCGAACGGCGTGGGCGTGCAAGGAACCGCGCACATCCGCGGCTGGCTCGGCTTTGACAGTGTTGTCACTTACCACTCGGGGGCGAGCCCACTGCCGAGCGACCGCGCGGGCGGCGATATGGTCAGCGCGGCTTTCGGACTAAGTGCGACCAAGCAGTGGCATTACTACTCCGCGCACCTGGCGCTGCGGCCAGGCCTGGTTCACTACAACCGTGCGTACGAGACCAGCCCGCAATCGTTTGTCATCAATACCTATCCGCAGGGCGTCGGCACCACGCAGGTCACGCCGCCTGGCACTATCCAGCCGCCGGGGGTGATCGATGCCAATGGAACGCCCGAGGAACCGAAGCTCGGCAGCATCACTCACTTTTCGTGGGACGTGGACCTGAGCGTCGACTATCGGCTGACGAAGCGGCTGAGCCTCCGCACCGGCATCAGCGAAAATCTTGTTCGCTACAGGACCGACAAGGTGAATGCGCCGGGCATCGGCGCTCCGCCCTATCTCAGCTGGCTGTCGAAGGAGAACTTTATCAATCGCGGAAACTACTCCTACCAGCTGGGACCCGTCTTCTCGTTTTGATTGCTGAAGTAGGCGTACAGAAAAGGCCCACCGGCGAGGTGGGCCTTTTCTGTACGCAGATCCAGGGGAGCACTTATGCATGCGCCGGCTGGCGGTTCTCGACGACAAACTGCAAACGGTTGTTGAGCGGATCGGCGTCGACCAGGACATGGTCTCCATGGACAATTTCGCCATCGAGAATCTTGATCGCGAGTGGATCCTGCACCAGCTTCTGCAGCGCCCGCTTGAGCGGCCTGGCCCCGTACGCACGGTCGTAGCCGGTCAATAGCAACTGGTGGCGTGCTCCTTCGGTCAGCGCCAGCGTGATGCGCCGATCCGCAAGCAGCCGCTTCATATCCTCGAGCCGCAGGTTCACGATGTGTGTCAACTGCTCCTCCCCCAGAGGATGGAACAGCACGATGTCATCAATGCGGTTGAGAAACTCCGGGCGGAAGTGCAGCTTTAATACATCGAGCACTTCTTCCCGTGCGGCTTCCCACGCGAGCTCGTTATCGAGCGCATCGCCCTGCAGCACCTGCGATCCAAGGTTCGATGTCATGATCAGCACCGTGTTCTTGAAGTCCACTGTGCGGCCTTTCGAGTCGGTCAGGCGGCCATCATCGAGCACCTGCAGCAGCACGTGAAATACATCTGGATGTGCCTTCTCGATCTCGTCGAAAAGAATCACTGCATATGGCCGGCGCCGGACCGCCTCGGTGAGTTGCCCTCCCTCATCGAAGCCGACATAGCCCGGAGGCGCGCCAAGCAGCCGCGCGACCGAATGCTTTTCCATGTACTCCGACATATCAATGCGGATCATGGATTGCTCGTCATCAAAGAGGAACTCCGCAAGCGCGCGTGCTGTCTCTGTCTTCCCTACACCGGTGGGACCTAGAAACAGGAACGAGCCGATGGGTCGCTTGGGATCGCTCAGCCCGGCACGCGAGCGGCGTATTGCATTCGCGACCAGGTTGAGTGCTTCATCCTGGCCGACCACCCGCTCCCGCAGCCGCGACTCCATCGCCACCAGTTTCTTGACTTCGCCCTCCAGCATCTTCGACACCGGGATCCCGGTCCACTTACTCACAACCGTGGCGATATCTTCTTCGTCGACTTCTTCCTTGAGCATGCGCTGGCCGTGTTCCATTGCATCCTGGGTCGCATTGAGCTCGCGCAGCTCGGCTTCCAGTCGCGGCAGCTCGCCGTACTGTATCTGCGCCGCACGCTCCAGGTGCCCCAGCCGGGTCTGCTCTTCTGATTCGAAGCGCAGGGCTTCCACATGCTGCTTGACTTCGCTGAGCCGGGTGATGGCGTCGCGCTCTTTCTGCCAGCGTGCGCGGCGCCCTGTCGCTTTTTCTTTTAACTCGGCTAACTCACTCTCGACCATGTGCAGCCGCTCCTGCGAGTTCACGTCGGTCTCCCG
>CAXTEW010000025.1:0-17552 GCA_964243175.1 uncultured Acidobacteriaceae bacterium | reverse complement strand
TCGACGCGCGGTCGCTCTGTAGGACACCGTACCTCGTCAGGCCATGAGCCGCCGCCGGTTCTGAGCATCCTGTTCTCCTCGGTCGTATGAGTGCTTATGGGGGTGCGCATGGTGGTGCGAGCACGTTCTCGCTCGAGCAGAGGTGGTCCGAGGCTGGGTGCCCTTGCCTCCTCCACACGCGCCCACGTTGCGTGGCTCGGGGACTTGCACAAACATCTTGTCCGGGGTCAACATGGAAGTCAATTTGGGGGCAACCACAATGGCGCCACGATTCTTCGGTAGGCAGTTCGCAACGGCTATTCTTCTTCCCTTTGCGGCTTCTTCTCTGCTTTGGTCGCAGACAAGTCAGGGCGGGCTTGCCGGAACGGTTACTGATCCGACAGGGGCGATCATCGCGGGGGTGGCAGTCACCGCGCGCAACACGGAAACAGGAGCGGTCTACCAGGCGACTACGACCTCGGCCGGCGCCTATCGGCTCCCGGAAGTGAGCCTTGGCACCTACCAGATCACCTTTGCGGAGACGGGATTTCAAACGCAGGTGCGGTCGAATGTTACGGTGCAGATCAGCACTACCAGTACGGTAAACGCGCAGTTGACAACGGGCGAAGTGAGCCAATCGGTGACGGTGAGCGCCGGAGCGCCGGAGGTGCAAACCGAGACTTCGGAAGTGGGCACGGTTGTGACTCCCCAGCAGGTCAGCGAACTGCCGCTATCGTTGGGCGGCGTTGGCGCCTTCCGTTCGCCGGAAGCCTTTGTCTTTCTCACTCCGGGAACCTCGGGCCCCGGCACGGCCGGCAGTTCGAATGGCGTTTACGTCGACAAGATAGCGGGCTCTCAAAACTTCGGCAACGAGGTACTGCTGGACGGAATCTCTGCGGTTCGCCCTGACAATGGCTCTACCTTCGACGAGATCGCTCCCTCCGTTGAAGCGATCCAGGAATTCAAGGTGATCGAATCGACCCCGCAGGCCCAATATGGGCGCACAACCGGGGGCCTGGAAAGTTTCGCGACGAAATCCGGCGCAAATACCTTCCACGGCGGAGGCTTCGACATCCTTCGAAACACCCGCTTCGATGCGAACACCTGGTTCAACGATGGCAATCGCACCCTCTGCGCCCCGGGGGATACGACCTGCCAGGCGACATTCGCTGTTCCCAAGGACATCAAGAACGACTTTGGCGCTGTTCTGAGCGGACCTGTATCGATCCCGCACCTGTACAACGGGCACGACAAGACGTTCTTCTTTTTCGCCTGGGAGCAGCTGCGCTGGCCGCGCAGCGGAACCACCACCAGCACGCTTCCCACAGCGGCCGAGCGCACCGGCGACTTTTCGGCGGCCCTCACAAACACGCAGATCGGCACGGATCCATGCACCGGCGCACCCGTGTATGCGGGCGAAATCTTCGATTCCACACATACGCAGACGGTGAATGGGATCACCTGCCGCCTCCCCTTCGCAGGCAACGTCATCCCGGCCAGCCAGATGACCGCCGTGGCGCAGAATGTTCTGAAGTACCTGCCGCTGCCTAACCTTTCCGGCAATGTGAACAACTACGATCTGCGGACCGATTTCCCAACGACTAACACCACGTACACCATTCGTATTGATCAGAGCGTGGGAGCCAAGGATAAGATCTTTGCGGATTACAACACGCGTGAGAACACGCTGCTGACTGGTGGCACGCCGGTGCTCCCGAATCCCATTGACTCGGCAACATGGAACCAGGACTTCACTGCTCACCTGGCGCGCTTCGGCTGGGATCATGTGTTCTCGCTCGCGGTCTTGAACCACTTCGGCGCAGGCTATAACCGTGAAAACAGCAAGAACAACGCGCCGGGCGTCGGCGCAAGCCCGGACTGGGGACCATCCCTGGGGCTCCCAGGAGTGTCCGGACTCGTGTTCCCTCAGTTCAACGTGGGCGAAAGCATCCCCGCGATTGGAGAACAGAAAGGAGACGACGATATCGGAAACACGGCCATACTGAACGACACCCTGAGCTGGGTCAAGGGCCGCCATTCGTTTTCCTTCGGTGGCGAGGGCCGCTTCTACCAGTACAACAACCTGGCATACGACAACACCACGGGTAGCTACAACTTCTCCCGTGGAGAAACTGCCGTGGCCAACGATCCTGTGCTCAAGTCCGAGGGTGGAAACAGTTTCGCCAGCTTCCTGCTTGGGGAGGTGGATAGCGCAAACCTTCTTGTTTATGCCCACTATCCTCGCTATACCAACTGGTACGCGGCCGCGTTTGTTCAGGATGACTTCAAGGCTACTTCGCGGCTCACCCTGAATCTCGGTTTCCGCTGGAGCGTCGATACCCCGAGGACTGAAGCACTGAATGACACTTCAAACTTCGACCCCAGTCTGGCCAATCCAGCAGCAGGGGGTCGGCTTGGAGCGCTTGAGTTCGGCACGAACTGCAATGGCTGCAATCCCGCCTGGGCGAACACGTATTACAAGGATTTTGCTCCCCGCATTGGCTTCGCGTGGTCCCCTTATGGCGGCGGCAACACGGCGGTCCGGGGCGGCTACGGCATCATCTACGGCCCGGAGCTTTACTCCGATTTCGCCAACAGCGTCAATGCAGGGTATGCGGCGAGCGAGAGCCCGTCTTCGCAAGACTCAAGCTTCAGCCCGGCCTTCAATCTGGCAGGTGGATTTCCGCACTACACGGCTCCTCCAAACCTGGACCCAACCATTCGCAACGGTCAAAGTGTCGACTACATCGCGCCTCAGTATGGCAAGCCGCCGATGCTGCAAACCTGGGATCTGCAAGTGCAGCAGCAACTGGCACCAGATTTGATCTTCAGCATCGCCTATGTCGGCAATCACGGGACACGTGAGCGCACAGCCGCGGCGGCAGGTGCCGTGAACGACATCCCGTTTTCAAACTTCGCGCTCGGCAGTGTTCTCAGCGCAGCGGTGGGCTCACCGCAGGCCAACGCTGCTGGCATCGCCGCACCATACCCGGGGTTTTCAGGGATCGTCGGCAATGCCCTGCGACCGTATCCGCAGTACCTCCGCGTCAATGCGGATTGCTGCATTGAGAACGATGGGCAGTCCACCTATCACTCCCTCCAGACCGTGCTGCAGCGGCAGATGCGCAATGGTCTTTCGTTGCTGGCGTCCTATACCTGGGCGAAGGATCTGACCGATTCCGACAGCATGTTGCCCGGAACCAATGGCGGTGGCGGCGTGTACCAGAACCCGTTCGATCTCCACCAGGAGAAATCTCTCTCCAGCCAGGACATCCGCAACACATTCGTAGTGAGCTACATCTATCAGCTACCTTTCGGGACCGGAAAGCGGTTTCTGAACCATGGCCGCCTTGTCGATGAGGCGCTCGGCGGCTGGGAAGTCGGAGCAGTGCAGCGCTACGAGAGCGGACAGCCGCTGCCGTTCTATTGCGCCGGCAGCATCCCGGGTGACGACAACTGTGTACGATTCAACGCGGCGCCCGGGCAGTCCGTTTTCAATGCGACGGTCGCAAATGGCACTTACAACCCATACACGCAGAGCTATATCAACCACGCTTACTTTGTCGACCCCAACCAGAACCGCGGAAACGGAGCCTACCAGCTCGGCACCTTGCCGCGTGTGACGGCGTTCCGCATGCCGCACTACGATCAGGAGGACTTCGCGGTTTCAAAGCGCTTCGCAGTGCGCGAGGGAGTCAAACTCCTGCTGCGTGGTGAAGCCTTCAATGCATTCAACCGCCACGTCTTTGCCGAGCCGTACGACCTGAACCCGAACGATCCAAACTTCGGTGATATCAACAGCACGGTAGACACACCGCGGCAGCTGCAGGTGACCGGACGTATCGAGTTCTAACTGGACCCGCCGCGTAAGCGGCACAACCGCCGATTACTGTTTCCCGTCCTGGCGATAGCGGCTGAATACCGCGGCTACTTCCGGCGGACCCGTCACAACCACGCCCAGCCGTAGACCCCGGGCCCATCCCAGCAGTATCTTTGTGCCCATGGGGTCACCGAGCGGCTGCCAGCCTCTGCTAGCCTGCGATCGCCAGAAGAAGCGCGCATTTTCTGGCTGCGCGGCTTCCACGCGTAGCTGGAGCCCGGGACCGGCAGGATCCGGGCTGCTGGCCAGGATGTGTTCACCTGCGGCGTCATGCTGCCACAAGACCACATGCCCACCTTTCAGCCCGATCGCCAGCGCG
Source organism: uncultured Acidobacteriaceae bacterium (assembly GCA_964243175.1). Classification (GTDB taxonomy): domain Bacteria; phylum Acidobacteriota; class Terriglobia; order Terriglobales; family Acidobacteriaceae; genus EB88. Next base: position 13,374 of record CAXTEW010000025.1, on the reverse strand, counting down.
TCCCGTTGATCTCCCAGCACGCCCAGCCCGGCAAAGGCGCCAGGCTGCATCGCGCTTTCATTTATTGAAACCTGCGCCGAATAGGAACCGCCCTCGATGACGCGACCCAACATGGCAACGCGGTGCGGCGCGGATGGGGCAAGCGTGACACTTCCCGCAGCTGCTGCCCACTGTGGACGATCACCAAGCGGCCACTGCCAACCGGGCTCGAGAGCGGAGCCAAACTCTCCACTGAAATGGAAATGGTGCTGTTTCGGATGGCTCACGCTGGAGCCGTGCTTGAGCTGTGGCCAGCCATTCTTCCAGGCAAGTTGTTCTAAGACGCCTTCTCGCGCCAGGTAGTCGCCCCCGCGGGTAAGGTACGCGTGGAAGAGCAAATATGTCTTCGGCGAAGAGCCGTCCGTTTCCACCGCGCTGCCGTGGCCCGGACACCGCCACGTCTCGTCGCTGCGGATGATGGGATTGGCCGGGTCCTTCTCCCATGAGCCGAGCAGATTCGGGGCGCGGGCCACTCCCTCGGCATAGGTGCAGGCGCTGCCGCAGCATGCGTTGCCAGCGTAGAGCAGGTAAAAGTAGCCTTCGTGGCGCAGGATATAGGGTGCCTCTGTTACCGTGCCTTCCCATGGAGAGTCGTTGACGATCAGCTGCGTGGGCTGACCCTGTAGATGCAAACCGTCCCCGCTGAGCGGCTGCGCCCAGATCGGTGTTGGTTTGCCCTGGCTGTTGCCGTCCTCCTTCCAGACCAAAAAGGGATCGCCATCTGCATTCCGTATGAAGGCGGGGTCAATCGAACCATCGGGCTGACATACGAGTGGTCCGTGATCCTGATAGGGCCCTTCCGGTGCCGGCGCTGTCGCGACAGCGACGCACAGCGGTCCACCTTTTTCGCGTGCGGCATAGTAGAGCCGGATGCTTCCGTTGTCGTTGACTAGCTCCGGCGCCCAGAAATCACCCGAAGCCCACACAGGTGGTGCGGGGAAGATGGAGCCGACCTGCTGCCAGTGCTTCATGTCGCTCGACTTAAAGAGCGGGAAGGCCGGAGCCCAACTGCCGGAGGTGGAGCTGGCCCAATAGGTAGGCCCCACCCGAATGATGGAAGGGTCCGGGTGGTCTCCGGCAAGAACCGGGTTTTGTGCCCGCGCCAGCCCAAACGTGAGGAATAGGCTGAATAAAAAGAGGGCGGCTTTGCTGCTTTTTGAGAACAGGATGGCCATGCCTTGAAGGAACTCCGTGGTTGCTTATGGGATGAAGCCTGGCAGCGGTCCGTTGAGAAAACGTTGCACATCGTACGTTGATGCCGGAGAAGACACTCACCCACCTCATCGCCGGCTCTGCGCCGAGGTGCTCTCCAGTCCGCTCTCTTCAAACAGCATTGATAACTGCGCACGGGGCAAAGATACCGTGCCACTGCTTGCCTGGGCCACACGAAACGCCCTTCTTCCAGCGGCTTCGCCAGTCGCCAAGGCCGGTCGCCATCGGATCCGGAAACGCTATATTGAAGAGCGCTACCGCTTGATGCCCTGCCTGTACCCCTGCTGAACAGACATCGCACGATGTACCGGCGAGGTTTACATGGATGATGGAAGGAGCTTCAACTACCGCAAAGGGAAATAGGCGCCGGTGCATTTTTCCTGTGAGTCCTGGGCAAATGGAAATTGACAGTTACAGTCCTTCCGCAGGAAGGGTCACTTTACTCCTTGGTGGAAGCAGTATTGTGTCGAGATGGAGCGCTCGTGCGCTCACGCAATTGATTAGCGATCAACATGATTAGCAGCAGAAAAAGCGCTGTCTGCAGATAGGCGAGAACGAATGCCCCGATCAACCCCGCCTCGATACCAAGGACGCGATAGTGGAAACCGATCAAGGAGCAGTCGGAAGCCGACGTAGTGGAAGAACACCCACTCGTATCCCACAAGTTCTGGAAAGACACCAGCGGGGAAAGGCCCAGGGTCGAGCATCATTCCGCAAAGAAGAACATTCCCCGCCCCAAACGGTAAGGCTAAAAGCAATGCCACAGCAACGCGCCGGCGGTGTGTCATGATCCACCTCTCATCGAGAGTATAGGGTCTTGCAAACGACGAGTACCGGGTGACGCCGTTCCAGCCATCTACGGTCGTTCCGCGAACCTTGTTTGCTCAGCGGGTGACCGGGAACACAGCAATCGAGAGCCGTTGGGTCGTGTGCTTCGGGGTGCTGCTCACGCGTCGAAACTTCGCCGCTCGCGGCAGTTACGATACACCTGTCGAGACCTAAGGTAACGCCATGTACATACTGCGTTCGTCTGGTGCACAGAAGCGTTAACGGGATACCACCGAATCATGACAAATAGATGCTTAGCGTAAAGTCTCTTTGGAGGCATACTTTGGCGAAGACTGTATTAATCACGGGTGCATCGAGCGGCTTCGGCAGGGATACAGCCTTGCTTTTTCAGTCCAAGGGTTGGAACGTTGCGGCTACCATGCGTTCTCCCGAAAAGGCTAAACAGTGGACCCAGCCTGCGGGCTATTCACGCCGCGGCTCGACGTGACGGATCGGGCATCCATGCAGGCCGCCATCGATGAGACCGTCGCAAGGTTTGGCGCGATCGACGTGTTGATCAACAACGCAGGGTTCGCCCTGTTAGGGCCGCTCGAAGGTGCATCTACGGATGATCTGCGGCGTGAGATAGACACGAACATCATGGGCGTTATTGGAATGATTCAACTCGTCCTGCCCATGATGCGCGAGGCCAGGAGCGGCGTCATCGTTAACATATCTTCAGTCGGTGGACGACTGACCCTTCCACTTTTCTCCACGTATCACGCGACGAAATTCGCGGTGGAAGGTTTGAGCGAAGCCTTGCAGTATGAGCTGGAGGCACATGGAATACGCGTGAAGCTGATCGAACCCGGTGGCTCCAAGACCAACTTTGGCACCAGCAGCTTGGTTCAAACACCACATCCCGCCTATAGAGCACTTATCGACGGCTTCGACAAAATGTGGGAGAAGGAATCGGCGAAATTGCCCGGCCCGGAAAAGGTGGTCCAGACGATCTATCGTGCAGCCACCGACGGATCAGCGCGACTTCGCTACCCTGTCCTTGCGTTTCCTGTTCTCACCATTCGCAACCTTCTAGGAGCGCGCGGATGGAGCATGATCATGAAGACGATGGTCCGCCGTATGCGTTGAACACGGAATTGCCCGGCTGTGAAGCATGTGTGCGTTAAGAGCGTTTGTCAAAACTTGCCAGCTCACAACACGGTGATGGCAAGGCAGGGAATGTCTGACAAGATGCTCGATGTAGTGGCGCGACCTTTTCGCGCACTGGAGACTCCTGTCACCTTCGCATTCTTTAGAAGCTCAAGGCGGGGAGAATACGACGGTGAACTGGTTCGAGCCTTGGATGGAAACCAGCCCAATGTTTCTAAGCATCTGCAGATTCTTTCCGCTGCCCGGCTCATCGGCCGGCGGCGTGAAGGCACATCCATCCTCTATGCGATCAGCGACCAGATGGTCTCTAAGCTTTGCGCTCTGGTGTGCAACAGCGAATTAGAGATAAGCCGGCGCGAGTTCCAGGTGCTGAGGGGACAGCAAGGACAGGAAAAGCGATGAAGATCAAGCGAACTGAAGTCGCCGTGCTGGCAGCTTGCTCCGGCCGCGACACAGGGTCATGTCTGAACGATCCCGCAGATCCTCAGGACGGCAGAGCATAGCTCATACTCTTCTACGAGCCTATCTTCTCCAAAGAGCACGGGGATGAACAGGATGCGTTCCCGCCGGGTCAGCGGAAACGCAGCTGCTTCGTGCTCCTGGGGTTAGAACCATGTACGTAGCATTGCGGAGTTGGCTGCAAGAGAACCCGGTGCTGGCGGCCGGAGTGTGGATCCAGGTCGCGCTGGCGCTGTTCGCTTTGGTCGCCTCGGCATTCGATAAGCGTCAGATTCTTGGTCTGAATCCATGGGTAAAGCCCCTGAAGTTCGACCTTTCTGTTCTGATCCTCCTGGTCACCATTGCAGGTTTTCTGAGCGGGCTGCAGCGTTTCGGAACAGCGCGCTCGTGGATCGGCGGGAGCATCGCCGTGTCGCTCACCCTGGAGAACTGCCTTATCTCGATGCAGGCACTGCGCGGCGTGCGCTCGCACATGAACTACACCACACCTTTCGACGCAAAGGTCTTCATGTCCATGGGACTTATGGCAGTCGTTGCAACGGCAGCGATCGCGGCTCTACTTGCACTGGTCTTTCTCGATCTTCCAAGCTGGCCGGCAGCGGTCACGTGGGGCGTCAGAATGGGTCTGCTCGTATTTCTCCTGGGGTGCATCGAGGGCGTAGTCATGGTCTCGCATGGCCGGCACACTGTAGGTGCCGCAGATGGTCTCCAAGGAGTGCCGCTCCTCGACTGGAGCCGTCGACATGGGGACCTGCGCATCGCTCACTTCTTTGCTCTGCATGCCGTGCAGGTGTTTCCGCTGATTGGATACTTCCTGAGCAGGACAACATTCGAGACCCGGCTACAAGTGGCAGGCGTCTTTGCCGGTTCGATCTTGTATACCCTCGCGGTATGGTTGTTATTTCGCCAGGCCATGGCGGGCCGGCCGCTGCTTGGCTGAGCCGCACTTAGCATCGCAAACCTTACGAGGACTGCGTCTCTGATGGGAAATCCTGCATGACACCGGATTTCGTTTTCAAGCTTGGCAGCGAGCTCGCCATTGCTGGATGGCTTGTGTTGATTTTGGCTGGGAACGTTCGGTTTGTCCCGACCATCCTTTGCAAATTCGTCATTCCCGGTTTGCTCGCGGCCGCCTACGCAGGCATCCTCCTGACCCATTGGGCAGGGCATCAGGGTGGTTTCGATTCAGTGCAGTCGGTCCAGAAGATTTTTCTTGATCGCTGGCTCCTCACTGCCGGCTGGTTGCACTATCTCGCCTTCGACCTCTTTGTTGGAGCCTGGCAGGTGCGCGACGCCTGTCGGTATAACATTCCGCGGTGGTGGACGATCCCTTGCCTCATCACGACGTTCCTTTTTGGTCCGGCTGGATTTCTTCTCTATCTCCTCCTGAAGGCATTCAGATCAAGAAGAGTTACGCTTCCACATGGCCAGCCTCTTTGAGCTCGCTGTCCGATTGTGACTCGAGCACACGGTTGCGAATACGACCGTACTCTCTGGGCGAACAGCCCATCCTCCTCTTGAATGCTGTGCTGAAAGCACTCTCCGATTCATAGCTCAGCGACGCAGCAATCATGGCGATGGAATCCGTGGACTTCGTCAAGCGGTCGCCTGCAAGACGCATGCGCCACTCCGTCAAATATTCCAATGGAGCCGTCCCGACCGTCGCTTTGAACTTCAGGGCGAAGCTTGTTCGCGACATGCCCGCCCGTTTGCTCAAGGACTGCACGGTCCATCGATGCGCAGGATCGTCGTGCATCGCTGTGATCGCGGCTCTCATCTGCTTGTCCGCGAGTGCAAAGAGCCAGCCAACGCGTGCGTCGGCTCCTTCTGCGAGGTAAACGCGCAGGGCCTGCACCAACAGCATCGTGGCGAGTTGTTGCGTGACAACCGTGCCACCCGGCTGCGCGTCGCGCAACTCTTGCCCCAGGCGATCCAGCGTCCATCGCAGGACGGCCTTGTCGGACTCCTTGCGAATATGCAGGATGGCCGGGAGCGCACGGGTGAGAAAGCCGGCATGATCCCGATCGAAGGTGAAGTGCCCTCCGATCCCGCGAAGCGCTACCTCTTCATGATCGATCGCGTCCATGTCCCTCTCCGTCTCGGGAGGAAGCGCATCGGCGTTGATCGAGGGCAAAGCCAGATCACTGCCCACTCGAAATGGGCGCCCACTTGGCAGAAGCAAGCAGTCCCCTGTTTTCCCATGAACGGGTTCGGAGACACCATCGACGGAAAGCCAGCACTCTCCCAGAAGTACGGCGTAGATCCTGATGCCTTCGTATGGACCGAACGCAAGACACCAGTCCCTTCCCCAGGCAAACTCGCCTGACCATTGATTCCGGATTTTCACCAGCGAGAAAACATCTGACAGCGGGTCCATACGCTACTCCGAACGATCACAAAGACTTCGCATACTTGGAAGCATAGATCGTTTCTCCGCGGCGTTCTACGCTGAACCAGTAGAGATTGCCCGGGCCACACAGCCGCAACCGGAGATAGCCCAAAGGTTTCGATTGCAATCCGCGCACCGACCCTCACATCGAGAAACAGACAGGAGAAAACGCAAATGCCCTCGAACACAGCCGCATGGTTTGTCAAACAAAAGAGCAGGCTCGAGATACTGACTGCCCCGTACATCTCGCCTCGTGAACACGAGATCGTGGTGAAGAATCACGCGGTTGCGATCAACCCGGTTGACTGGATTACCCAGTGCACCGGAAGGCTGCTGTTCTCCTGGATCAAGTACCCTTGCGTGCTCGGGAGCGACCTCGCCGGCGAGGTTGTCGAGGTTGGTAGCAACGTCACGCGGTTCAAGGTCGGCGACCGCGTTCTGGGTCACGCCCTTGGCGCTGATAAGTCGCGGAACAGTGCGGCCGAGGGTGCGTTTCAGCAATACACGGTGGTGCTTGACCACATGGCCGCAGAGATTCCGAGCACGATGGCCTATGAAAGCGCCAGCGTGCTGCCCCTGGGCCTTTCCACCGCAGCCTGCGGGCTCTTTCAGAAAGATCATCTGGCACTTCAGTATCCTTCCCAAACCCCGAAGGCGACGGGCGAGACGCTGCTGGTATGGGGAGGCTCCACAAGCGTTGGCAGCAATGCTATTCAGCTTGCGGTCGCGGCCGGGTATGAGGTCATTACGACTTCATCCCCGGACAACTTCGAGTACGTCAAGAAGCTTGGTGCGACGGAGGCTTTCGATTACCGCAGCAAGACGGTGGTGAAGGATCTCATCGCAGCCTTTCAAGGAAAGACCCTCGCGGGTGCGCTCGCCGTGGGCTCCACATCCGCCGAGGCTTGTCTGGACGTGGTCCACGCATGCAAGGGCAGGAAATTCGTCTCGATGGCCTCCTTTCCCTTGTCGTTCCAGCAGGTCGCCAAGGGCGCGAGTCTCGGCTCTGAATTGCTTCGTCAAGCTCCGAAACTCGTGGTCTTCAGTGCCAAGATGTGGTTCCGATCCCGGGTAAGGCACATCCGCGCGAAGAGCATCTTCGGGACGACGCTGGCGAGCAACGAAGTCAGCAGGGTCATCTATGTCGACTTTCTCGGCGAGGCACTTGCCGAGGGTCGTTACGTCGCCGCTCCGGAGGCGCTTCTTGTCGGACAGGGACTTGCCTCCATTCAGAAGGGGCTGGACGTTCAGGTCGAAGGCGTCTCCGCCAGAAAAGTCGTCGTCTCCCTGTGATCTCGCCTTCCAGATCAGCCACGGCTAAGCACCTCACGCAACCCCCACGAAAGGTAAAAGTCATGTTTCGGTCATCGATTTTATTTCTTACCCTCGGCTTGGGGACGTGCGTCGCTACCATCTCCGGCGCCCAGACCGCCTCCGTGAGTTCGTCCCGTCAAGTGGAAAGAATTACCTTGACCGTGTTCATCACCGGCCTGCGCAACAGCAGCGGCGATGTTCTTGTTCAGCTTTGGAATGGCCCCGACGGCTTTCCGACCAAGGGCAACAGGAACTACAAGCTCCTCACCGTCCCTGCCGCCATTGCAATCCAGGGCACGATCAGCACCACCTTCGAAGTCGCCCCGGGCACGTACGCGGTCACCACAATGCATGATGAAAACAGCAACAACCGGATGGATACCAACCTCCTCGGCATCCCGAAGGAAGGGTACGGCGCTTCGAACAACGTTGTAACTCATCTGCACGCGCCCTCCTTCGATCAATCGAAGTTCCAGGCATCGACGCCCGGCCAGGAGATCTCGATCGCCATGCGCTATTGAAGCTCAAGGCGCGCTGTTGCAAACTCGGTATCGACCCCGCCCTGCTAGGCTGCAGGCACCGAACTGCGGAGGCTGCAGGGCACCGGGTTGAAGGTATCCGCAATCTGGAGCTGCTGGCGCATAAGGTTCCCCACCTTGGGGTCCTCGCGCGCGGCTGCAGTCGCCTGCGCATCGGCCCATTGCGCATAGTTCACAACCCTGGTGCGATCCAGGCTGAGGTGCAGGTTGGCGGAAATGAAGCCGGGCACATAACATAGCGTCTCCTGCGTGGCCCGGGTCAGGAACTCAATCAGCTCATCAGCGCGCTCGGGCTTGACGCTGTAGCTGTTGATGAGGGTGAGCTGGCCGTTATTGGGGATCAGTGTTGTCGTGCCTCCCTGCGCCGTGGCTCCCGCTTTCAAAACGCACAGCAGATCATATGGCGTGAGTGGAGCATGGCCGGAAACTTGCGCGGATCCATGCAGCTGGGTCGTGATGGCTGGGTTATGCTGAACGCCTCCCAGCGCCTCACGATTTCGCCACTGACCGTAATTCACAACCTTCGTCCGGTCCGCGCTCACATGGAAATTGAACGAAACAAAGCCTGCCTGGTGGCGGACGATGTCGTTGGCCGAATGCATCAGGTCCTCCAGAACTCCCTCAACGCGCTCAGGCGTTACGTCATAGGTATCAATGGTCGTGGCGTACCCCAAAGCCGGATCAAGGGTGATGAAGTGTCCGTTGGTGGGCAGGTCCATGTAGTTCTCGATTGCTCCGAACATGATGGTTCCCTTCTGTGCCTTGCGCTTGAGCGGTGACGGCGGCGTCAACTGTTTCGTTCCTCTGCCAGAACCTTGGGCCCTGCAGGGTCAAGATTAGCCGGGATTCTGAACACGTCCATAAGCAGAAGGTCAATCCCCAGTATCAACAATCCCTGAATTCGGTTGGTCTCTTAAGTTATGGACCCACTCATCGATCTCATTGGCTTATTGCGACCTGGACCTGGAGGAAGCAAAGTTCCTACATCCCCGGCTTGGTAAGTTCTTTCTTGATCGCGCCCTCGATGGAGATGATGCTCATCGAGATCCTGCGTAGGCAGACGCTACGGTCTGCTCCTGAAGAGTAAAGCTTGCTGGCGGTCTTGGTCGATCCACTGACCGCGAAGGACATCATGACGATGCATACAGACGAGCCCTCCCCTGCTCCCTTGCGGGTCAGTTCCAGACACAACCTCCGAACCGCCTGCGCGGCCGGCGGCCCCTTCGGGGCGGGTACTCGTTCCATCAACGGCGAAATCAACCCCTGGCAAGCACATTTACCAACCGACAAAGGCGGCGACGTAGCCAGGGCCGTCATATGGTGCGCAGATCCTGTGCATATACCCGTGCGCTCTTGCTCGCTCGATCTGCAGGCCAACGTTGATTCCATCATCTTGGCCCAGAGCGGCTTACGGCCATCTCAGACGACGAGCAGCAGCGCGCAACAATGCTCATATACATCGATCAGCTTCGGAGAGACCTGCGCTCGACCTCGGAGCAAGCCGAAAAGCATAAGCCAACCTCAAACCAGCATTAGGATCATCATGAGCGAGCACAACGCCTGCGATTGACCCACCCGCAGCGCAGCCAACACCGTCAGGGCAAACCAGCACCATCAGCCCAGCCAGCACCGTCAGGGCAACCAGCACCGTCAGGGCAACCAGCGCTGCAAAGCAAGCAAGGACTGACCAAAGATGAAGGATCCATCCTGATAGAAAGGGTCATCCTGAGCGAAGCCGAAGGACCTGCGGTTGACCCATCCAACAAGAGACCAATCAAACCAGCCAACCCGCCCCACCAACGAGAATAGGGGTCATCCTGAGCGAAGCCGAATGACCTGCGGTTGACCCACCCAACAAGAGACCAATCCGAACCAGCCAACCCGCCCCAATAACGAGAATAGGGGTCATCCTGAGCGAAGCCGAAGGATCCGCTTTTCCGCTTTGACCCAACGACCCAAACGACAAACCACCGAGCCGCCCATGACGAAACTCTTCGACTTCTTCCTATCCAACCGCTGGCTCGTCCTCATCGCCATGGTGCTGCTCGTCGCGGCCGGCCTGGTTGTCATGGTCCACCTGCCGATCGAGGCCTATCCCGACCTCACCAACAACCAGGTCGTCGTCACCTGCCAGGCTCCCGGCATGTCCCCCGTTGAGGTCGAGCAGCTCGTCACTTTTCCGCTCGAAACCACCATGCTCGGCATGCCCAAACTGCAAACCGTGCGCTCCACCTCCAAGCTCGAGCTCTCCATGCTCACCATCATCTTTGACGACTCCGTCGACCTCTACCGCGCCCGCCAGCTGGTCGCCGAGCGCCTCAACGCCGCCGCCAGCCGCCTGCCCACCGGCCTCCAGCCCACCATGGGGCCCATGTCGACCGCCTTCGGCGAGGTCTACCAGTACACCGTCCAGTCCCCGCACATGTCGCTCATGGACCTCAAAACCCTCCATGACTGGACCATCCGGTACTCCCTCCTCACCGTCCCCGAGGTCAGCGAGATCAACTCCTGGGGCGGCGACACCAAGCAATACTCTGTCCTCGTCGATCCCGACGGCCTCCGCCGTTTCAACCTCACCCTCCACGACGTCATCCTGGCGGTGGAGAACAACAACGCCAACTTCGGCGGCTCCTACATCGAACACGCCGACCAGACCTACACCGTTCGTGGTATCGGCCGGGCCGAATCGATCGCGGACCTCGGCGACATCGTCGTCGCCACCCACAACGGCACGCCGGTACTGCTGTCCTCGGTCGCCAGTCTCCAGACGCTGCCCCTCATCCGCCACGGCGCCATCCTTCACGACGGCCAGGGCGAAACCGTTTCCGGCATGGTCATCATCCTGCGAGGCGCCAATGCCAGCAAAATCATCGGCGAGGTCAAGGGGAAGATCGCGACCATGAAGCTCCCTGGCGGCGCGAAGATCATCCCCTTCTACGACCAGTCGGACGTCATCAACGCCACCATCCACACCGTCAAGAAGAACCTCCTCGAGGCCGCGTTCCTGGTCGTCGCCATCCTCCTCCTCTTCCTTGGCAACTGGCGCGCCGCCTTCATCGTCGCCGCTACCATCCCGCTTTCCTTGCTTTTCGCATTTCTCGGTATGGGTATCTTCGGCATTTCCGCGAATCTCATGAGCCTCGGCGCCATCGATTTCGGCACCATCGTCGACGGCTCGGTCGTCATGGTCGAAAACTGCATGCACCGCCTTGAAAACCGTCCAGAAGATGGTGGCGAGGACCAGCCCGGCACCGACTCCGGGGACCAGGCTTCTGTTGATACCCGTGAAACGCGCGAAGAGAACCGCAGCTCCCCCGGCCTGCTCGACCTCGTCCGCTCCGCCGGCCGCGAAGTCGCCCGACCCATCACCTTCGGCGTGCTCATCATCCTCGCCGTTTACCTCCCCGTCCTCACCTTGCAAGACGTCGCCGGCCGCATGTTCCGCCCAATGGCCGTCACGGTCATGTCCGCGCTCACCGGCTCCCTGATCCTGGCCCTCTTCGTCGTCCCCACGGTCTGCTCCGTCGCCCTGCGCTCAAAGAAGCAGCGGGCCTCTTCGAACAGACAGCCCCAGTCCAACAACAACGACAGCCACTTCTCCGCCATCCCCCAAAGGCCGGGTCATGGTGAGCGTAGTTCTGCGTCCCCGCAGAACGCAGTCGAAGGACCTGCGGTGGACCCACTCCAGCCCGACCTCTCGCCCACCTGGGCACACTCCCTCAGCAGCGACCGCCGGCTCCCTGCCCTTTTCACGGGTCACCCGGCGCCGCATTCCACCCCCACGCGGAACTTCGCCGAAGAGCCTCCTGCCCGCTCGCGCCTGACTCCAAACCACCCCGGCAACGACGGGCGCACCTCTCCCCCTACAGCCAGCACCCGCAGCACCCACTCGGCACAACGTGCCGACACCGGCACCACCGCAGGTGGATGGTTCGAGCGGCTGCGCGCCCGCTACACCCGCTCCCTCGACCGCGCCGAGCACCACCGCACATTTGTCCTCGCGGCCGCCATCCTCCTCGTGGTCCTCGCCCTCGGCTCCCTTCCCTTCATCGGCACCGAGTTCATGCCCACCCTCGACGAAGGCTCGCTCGTCATCACCTCCAAAAAACTCCCCGGCATCTCGCTCACCGAGTCCATCGCCCTGCAGAACCAGATCGAGAAAGTCATCCGCTCCTTCCCCGAGGTCACCGGCGTCGTCTCCAAAATGGGTCGCCCCGACCTCGCCACCGAGGCCATGGGTGTCTACGAAACCGACGCCTACCTGTCTTTCCAGCCGAAGGCGGACTGGAAATGCTGCAAAACCAAGCAGGAGCTCTCCGACAAGCTCGAAGCCGCGCTCGATACAATCCCCGGCGTCACCTACGAGTTCACCCAGCCCATGGAAATGCGCATAGACGAAACCATCACCGGCACCCGGGGCGACGCGGCTCTCAAGATCTTCGGCCCCGACCTCGACCAGCTCGAACACCTCGGCAACCAGGCTCTCGCCATCCTCTCCTCCATCAAGAGCGCCTCGCAGCCCCAGATGGAGCGCATCGCGGGCGCCGCCAACCTCGACATCAAAGTCAATCGCCTCGCCGCCGCCCGCTACGGCCTCAACGTCTCTGACATCCAGGAGGTCGTTGAATCCCTTATCGGCAGCAAACAGATTTCCGAGATGGTCGAGGGCGAAGAGCGCTTCCCCATCGCCGTCCGCCTCTCCCCCGCCATGCGCAACAGCCTCGACGCCATCTATGCGCTCGAGCTCAAGACGCCCACCGGCGAGCTCGTCCGCCTCGACCAGGTGACCGACATCCGCCGCGTTTCCGGCCCCATCCTCATCAACCGAGAGAACGCACACCGCCGCATCGTCATCTCGACCAACGTCGAAGGCCGCGATCTCGGCTCCTTCGTCAAAGACGCGCAGAAACAGATCGCCCAGCAGCTTCCCCTGCCCCCGGGCTACACCCTCGAGTGGGGCGGCCAGTACCAGAACGAGCAAACCGCCGAGCAGCGCCTCGCCCTCGTCCTCCCCCTCTCACTCCTCATCATCTCCGGCCTGCTCTACGCCACCTTCCTCAATCTCCGCCAGACCCTGCTCATCCTGCTCATCGTCCCGCTCGCTCTGGTCGGCGGCATCGCCGCGCTCTGGCTGCGCGGCATCAACCTCAATCTTTCTGCCTCCATCGGCTTCATCGCTCTTTTCGGCGTCGCCGTGCTTAACGGAGTCGTCATGGTCTCGCACATCAACAACCTGCGCGTGCGCGGTCTCTCGATTGCCGACGCGGTCCGCCGTGGAGCCACCGACCGCCTCCGCCCCGTCCTCATCACCGCAACCGTTGCCTCGCTCGGCTTCATCCCCATGGCCCTCGCCACCTCCCGCGGCGCCGAAGTCCAGCGCCCCCTCGCCACCGTCGTCATCGGCGGCCTCATCACCGCCACCCTCCTCACCCTCTATATCCTCCCCCTGCTCTACCCCGCCTTCAGCCGCCACCTCCCCCTCGG
>CAXTEW010000024.1:0-17600 GCA_964243175.1 uncultured Acidobacteriaceae bacterium | reverse complement strand
GGCTTCGATCTCGAGCCAGGCCTCCGGTCGGCAGCAGCCCGGTTTCCACGAAGCAGCTGCAGGCGTCCATCCCTCGCGATCGCGGCTGGAACTCACTACTCAAACCACTGTGCGACGGAAATTGCTGCGTGAGCGGGACTGCTGCACGACGGGCACCGGAAGCGCGGGGAAACTAGAGCAGTGCGTCCCCGAATTCCACACACTCCGAACCGATCACATCGTCGTCGCCAGCCAGTATCCAGGCCCGCTCGAGGGTATGCTCGAGCTCGCGTACATTGCCTGGCCAGCCATGCGCATGCAGCTTCTTCTGTGCCGGCTCGGACAGCTGCTTGGCTCGCTCCGCAGCACCCAGGCGCACAAGGGTCCGCGCGATCAAGGTATCCATGTCCTCATGCCGGTCAGCAAGTGGTGGCGTCTGGACCAGGAACACAGAAAGCCGGTGCAGCAGGTCCAGCCGGAACTCCCCCGCCGCCGCCATCGCGCCCAGCCTGCGATGGGTTGCCGCAACGATGCGCACATCCACGTGGATCGTCTCGTTTTCACCGACCCGCTGCACCTCGCCGCTTTCAAGAAAGCGCAACAGCTTGCTTTGCGCCGCCAGCGACAGCTCCCCTACTTCGTCCAGAAAGACCGTTCCTCCAGCAGCGGCTTCGATACGGCCACAGCGGCTCTGCAGCGCACCGGTAAAGGCGCCGCGTGCGTATCCAAACAGTTCTGCCTCGATCAGCGCCTCCGGGATAGCGGCGCAGTTGATAGCAACAAAGCGCGCGGCCGGGCGCTCACTGAGCCGGTGGATAGCGCGCGCGACCAACTCCTTGCCGGTCCCCGTTGGACCATGGATCAGCACGGCTGTCTTGCGCTTCGCTACAAGCTGTACACGGCGGCTGACTTCAAGGACCTGCGGGTCGGAACCGATGAAGTCCGCGAGCAGTCCTGGCTTGCCTGCGGTTGGGGGTGCCCCGCCTGCGACGCCGGAGAATGCGCTGCTCCGGGGCAAGTGGCCGGACCCCGCTGCCGGCGGAGCCGCCTCAGCTGTGTCCGCATCATTCAGGCTGCCGTGCGGCTCACATCCTGGCGGCACCGCAGCCGTGCTGCCTTCTGCCAGCCCTTTGTACAAGGGCACCACCGTCTCAGACGACGCAGGCTCCGCGTGCGTGCTTTCTCCCGGTTTTGCGTCGAGCCCGCTGCCTCCATGCCGGCGCAGGATCTCCTGGGTTGGCAGGCTGTTTTGCCACGCCGGCGCATCCAGGCCTGCCTGGGTCTGCCGCAGGGCATGGAGCAGTTCCCCGCGGTACGGGCCTGGCGTCGGCGCGGCGCCCACATCTGTGCCATCGATCGTAAGCACGTCGAGCGATGGAAATATGCGGCCCAGCTCGCCGACACACTCACGCACGTCCAGGTCAGGGAGCCAGGAATCCAGAATTACCGTGTCGGTCTGTTCCTGCTCCAGGGAGGCGAACATGGCCGCCGCGCCAGCGGCTTCGCGCACCGCCCAGCGAAGCGCGCGCAGCGGGGCGACGACAGCATGGCGCAAGGCTCCGTCCGCTGTCACCACCAGGACGCTGCGACCACCCGCGCGCCCGGGCTCCGCCGGGGCTGGCACTGCAAGCGGGGAAGGCGCCCGCCGCGCCGCGGCTTCGTTCATAGCTGCTCACCTGTAGCGCCGGGCGTGCCAGCGCGATTGAAGCCCCCAGCTGCCGCCGGCGCCAGTACCAGGGCATAACCCTCGCCCCGGATGGTCCGGACCACAGGCGCCGACACAGGCTCTCGCCGGGCGGCGCCCGGCAGGCGAGCCAGCAGCGCCTGCCGGGCCGTGGCCTGCGCCAGCTTGCGGCGGAGCGAAGCAACATGTACCTCGATCACATTGGTTCCGACTTCCCGGCCCTCCCAAACAGTGTTGTGCAGAACCCGGCGAGGCACGGGCGCGCCCTGCGCCAGCAACATCTGTGCAAGCAGCGCAAACTCACAGTTGGTCAGAGGCAGGCGCTGCCCGGCGAGGTCGACAACATGCCGGGCATGGACCATCTGCAGGCTGCCCAGCTGGAGTGTCCCGCGGTCCTGCTGCAAGGCTGCCGGCCCAGCGGGCTCGCTCGCAAGCCGCGCACGAAGCAGTGCCCGGCAGCGGGCGCGTAGCTCGGCCAGCGAGAACGGCTTCTGCATGCAGTCGTCAGCGCCCTGGTTCAGACAGAGCACCCGGGTTGCCGCGTCCGCGCGGCCACTCAGGACCAGGATGGGACACACAGAGGAAGTCGCCCGTACGCTTGCGAGCACCTCCAGGCCTGAAAGAAGGGGCAGTTCGAGATCCAGGATCAACAGGTCAGGCCTGCACAGCCGAAATTGTTCGATAGCCTCTTGCCCGCCGTAGGCAAGCTCTACCTGGTCGGCGTCGCCGGCCATGCTGCGTGCGAGAAAGCCGCTCAATGCCCGGTCATCTTCTGCGATCAGCAAGCGCATCCGTTGCTCCTGACCAGAACCTATAGCCTCTTCCCCTCCCCTCCCCGCTTTCTCTCGCCCCCGCCCCGCCTGCCTTCCGCTTTTGCACCTTGCTTCCCTCCCCTTCCCGCATTGGGAACACGCGCCAAAATCCGGCCAGCATCAGTTGACTCCTGGTGCCCGCCTGTGACTCCTGGTGCCCGCCTGCTCATCGACCAGGAGTGCTCCGCATGGATCGACGATTCCGCAGGCGAGCCGCAGCGAGAAGCTAGCTCCCGCTGGCGCGGATAAAGGATCCTGGTGTGCCATCCCGGGCATCGACGAAGACGATATCCTCCGGGTCTCGCCGGGGTACGTCGATCGCGAAGAAAACCAGGGGCTCAGCGAGAATCGATGGCAGGGCATGGACCGTGCCGCGCTGGAAGCAGAGCAGATCGCCAGGCGCGAACTCGGCCTCGTCAGCCGCCTCCGCGATCCAGAAGGTGCCCCGTCCTTCGAGCACATACAGGTACTCGTCCGAACCCACGTGGTAGTGCGGCGGGGTTTGCTGGTACACGCGAAAGAGGCGCGTACTCACGCTTGCTTCTGTGGTGAGGTAGGTGTCGAGCAGCAGGGTCTCTGCGGTAGGCGGAAAGCGCTGGGCTATCTCGTGCAGCCGGAAGCGCTGCGAGTCTTTCCTGTCTGGCATCGGTGTCTCCTGTTCCTGCTCTATGGTGGCTTATCTGCCTGCCTCCCGGCGAGTCGCTCTTCCTGGAGGCCGGCAGAGATCGCCGGGCCCGTGCCCCGATCTAGGCAACGGACGCTTTCACGGCAGGGTACCAGCGGAAAGGCCACATGGTGCGCAGCGCCGGGTGTGCCGCATCGGGGCGCAGCCATTCTTCTATTTGCAATTCGCCTTTTCTTCGCTACAATCCCGACATATGGCCGTCACCCGCAGACAGAAGGAAGTGCTCGACTTCATCGGCAACTTCGTGGACCGTAATGGCTACTCCCCCTCCTTTGAGGAGATTGCCAAGGGCCTTGGCTTGAAGTCCCTGGCCACGGTGCACAAGCACGTCACCAACCTCCAGACCAAGGGAATCCTGCAGCGCGGGCACAATCGCAGCCGCTCGATCGATGTGCTGCCGCAGCCGCGTGCGCAGCGATCCAACGTCACCAGCTTTCCCGCGCGGGAGCGCCTGCCCCTGATGGGTCGCATCGTCGCCGGCCTGCCTGTTGAGGCGGTGCAGACGAACGAATCCATCTCGCTGGCCGACATCGTCGGCAACAAGGAGGTCTTCGCGCTGGAGGTACGAGGCGACTCCATGCGCGACGAACACATCGTGGACGGCGACTATGTGCTGGTTGAGCGGACCCGTGCTGCCCGCGATGGCGAGATTGTGGTGGCCCTGGTCCGCGGCTCGGAGACCACGCTGAAGCGCTTCTATGTCGAGGGCGACGTGGTGAGGCTGCAGCCGGCGAACGTGGACATGGAGCCAATCTTTGTTCCTGCCGGGCAGGTAGAAGTGCAGGGCCGGGTGCTGGGTGTCCTGCGACGGTACGCGTAGCGGCGTACCTGTTCGATGTTGACCAGAGTGTTCGAAAAGGAAAAGGCCTTCGCTTGCGAAGGCCTTCCCGTTGTTCTTCGTGTCGACCGGTCATCTGCTACCGATGGCAGCATCCGTGCCGGTGGGTACTTACGCGTTGGCAGCCGGGCTGGCGGCGCTTACCTCACCAACCAGCTTGCTGACCGACTTCGCAATCGTGTCCTTCGGGACGTAGCCGACGATCTGGTCCGCCAGCTTGCCATCCTTGAAAAGAAGCAGCGCCGGGATGCCGCGGATGCCGTAGCGACTGGGGGTTGCCGAGTTCCGGTCAACGTCCATCTTCATGACCTTCAGTTTGCCTGTAAACTCCTTCGCAACCTCATCGACAATGGGAGCTAGGGCCTTGCAGGGACCACACCATGCGGCCCAGAAATCAACCAGGACCGGCTGTGCTGACTGGAGAACTTCCTTTTCAAAGCTGCTGTCGTTCACTTCCGAAACACCTGCACCTGCCATGCTCTTCTCCTTGAAGCCGGAACGGCTCTGCCTATTCCGTGGAAACCGACCTGCCTCGTTCCCGGGGCAGGGCTTCCGGTTGCGTTCCTGCTACCACGTTCCAGTAGATGCATGGCAAGCCTCCGTGGTCGCAAGGACGACAGCAAAGCAAAGCGCTCGTGCTGAATAAGCCACGAGCGCAGAGCAGCCCTCCCCCAGAGCTGCCCACTCCTGCACCATAGGGGGCGACGGGATGCGGTGTAAAGCGAATTTAAGTCACTAGTAAGTCTGAATTCTGCCCCGTGAAAGAGTTCATCGATCAGGGCGCCTGCACAGGAGAGCCGGCGTGCCTGCTAGCTCGCAAGCGAGTAACTCAGCAATAGCAAGCGGGTAGGAGTCGAATCCTGGGAGCTCCCCTGCAGCTGCCGCCAGCACCTGTGCCGAGACCGCGGGTAGAGCCGCTTCACCAGCAAGCAGCAGCAGGATCCCCGAGCCCGCGCCGCTGAGCGTCACGCTCAGGATGCCGTCCCTGCCCGCGAGCGGCAGGAGCCTTGGCAGCAGTGGACACACGGCGGCGCGGAACGGCTGGTGCATGTGGTCGCGGGTCGCTGCCGCAAGCATTGCCCCATTGCCCTGCGCGAACGCGGCGACCAGCAGGGCTGCATTCTGGAGATTCTGCACAACGTCGGCGCGAGGGTACTGCGCGGGCAGCACGGCCCGGGATGCGGTGGTCGCCAGTGGCTGCTCGGGCAGCACCAGCAGGGCGTGCCAGCCGGGCGGCGGTGCGATCGCGCAGGCCTGCACCTGCGGGATGCCGGGCTGCTCCGCTGCGCCGGCAGGCAGGACCACCGAGGCAACCAGCCCGCCCAGGCAGCAGGCTGCTGCATTGTCGGGATGGTGTTCGAGAGCAGCAGCTTCATCAAGCATGCGCGCCACGTCCCAGTGCAGGCTTCCGAAGTGCGAGGCCAGGGCGATCCCGGCCAGCCGCGATGCAGCCGAGGAGCCACAGCCCATGCCGAGCGGTATGCCGTTGTGTACGCGCAGGCGCAGCGGCTGCGGCACCCCCCCGCCATAGCGACGCCAGGTGAGCGTGTACGTGTCCAGCAACAGGTTGCCTTCGAGCGCGGAGCAAACCTCGGGACTTCGGCCTGAGGCGTCGATCGAGAAGGCAGGAGCTGCCGAGGCATCGATCTCCAGGTAGAGCGCAAGGGCGAGAGCCAGCGCGTCGAAACCGGGGCCGAGGTTTGCAGAAGTTGCGTGCAGTCGCAGCGACAGGTCTGACGGGAAAGCCACGCTCAATGCGCATCATCCATGGCACGGAGGATAGCGTCTGGATCGGCGTCGAGCAGGATCGAGTTGCGCTGCGTGGCGCAGATGGGCTCCTCGTACGCGCCCAGTTCGGAGTGCTCAAGCAGCGCGCCGCGATGATACTGGATGGTGTAGTCAGAATCCTTGAGGGTATGGCCGGTCAGGAACAGTACGACCACGTCGCCAGCCGCTATTCTGCCTGCCGCGAGCAGCTTCTTGAACCCTGCCAGGGTCACCGCAGAAGCTGGTTCACAGCCGATGCCTTCCAGCCCGATCTCTGCCTTGGCCAGGGCGATCTCCGCCTCCGACACCTGCTCGCAGTATCCGTCGGTCGACCGCAGGATCCGCAGCGCCTTTCGCCACGAGGCCGGGTTGCCGATCTGGATGGCACTCGCCCGCGTCTTGGCAGTGACAGGCTCAAGCACGTCGGTAGCTGAAAAACCACCGCTTCCCCTTTGCTGGTGCAGGTACCGGTACAGCGGGTTGGCGCCTTCTGCCTGGATGACCGAGAAGCGTGGCACACGCTTGGTCAGGCCCAGCAGCTTCATCTCTTCAAAGCCTTTCCCCAGCGCAGAGACGTTCGCGAGGTTGCCGCCGGGCACGATGATGTGATCCGGCACATCCCAGTTCATCGCCTCCGCGATTTCGAAAGCAGGCGTCTTCTGCCCTTCCAGCCGGTAGGGATTGACGGAGTTGAGCAGAAACACAGGAGCACGCCGGACAACTTCCGCCAGCACCCGCACGCAGCCATCAAAATCGGTCCGCAGCTGCAGAGTACGGGCGCCGTAATCCATAGCCTGCGACAACTTGCCCCAGGCGATCTTGCCCTCCGGGATCAGCACCAGCGAGCGCATGCCCGCGCGTGCGGCATAAGCGGCCATCGCTGCTGACGTGTTGCCGGTCGAAGCGCAGGCTACCCACTGAAAGCCCTCTTCGTGAGCCACGGACAGCGCGGCAGTCATGCCCGTGTCCTTGAACGATCCTGTCGGGTTCATGCCCTGGTGCTTGGCATAGAGTTGCTCATGGCCGAGCATCCGCCCGTTGCGGCGCAGGTGAAACAAGGGAGTGTTGCCCTCGCGCAGCGTAACGATCCTGCTCGTGTCCTTGACAATCGGCAGCAGGTCGCGGAAGCGCCAGACGCCGCTTTGATCGATCGCTGCTGGCGACAGGCGCCGGCGTCTCCATCGCTCGCGCAGCATCTGCGCGCCTTGCATGCTGTGTACAGCCGTCATCCAATGCGGGTACTGCACTGCATAGAGATCTCCGCAGTCACCGCATCGCAGGTCGCCCTTCAAGCTGCCGCGCAGGGCCACGGCACTACACCCGGTGCAGTGCAACTCGTGGGGCACCGTGGAACTGAAAGATTCTGCTGCTTCGGAGTACCCTTCTGCCGAGGTTTCCATACCGGTCTAGCCTAGCATCGCGGCGCATCTGGCCGGCACTTTATCGGCTGGCAGGTGACCGTGGAGTAGGCGCGAGCGCAATGGGCTCCATCGCCACTAAAGCCGCGCCACCGCGCTGCATTCGTTACGAAATCGACAGGGAGTCGTATACTTGCGCCTATGCCTGCTCAGCTGACTCCGCGTGACGCAGCCCTGCGTCTCGGCATTTCGTACCCCACCATCAAGCAGTGGCTGTATGGCGGCAAGATCAAGGCTTCGAAGACGCCGGGCGGCCATTACCGGATCGACGAGAGCGAGCTCGACGCGCTGCTGCACAAGGCCAAGAGCCCCGAAACGCCACGCCGGGAGATGATGCGCACGGTCTCCGGCCGCAACCAGCTGGTAGGCCGGGTGGTGGAGCTGAAGTTCGACGGGCTGCTGGCGCAGGTCAAGATCTCGATCGGGGGTCAGATACTCACCTCCATCATTACCGCGGATGCCGCGCGGGAGCTGCACCTCTCCGTCGGCGAAACCGTGGCAGCGCTGATCAAGTCCACTGAAGTGATGGTGCTGAAGGTATGACGCGCCCCCTCGCCGCCGCTGCCCTGCTCGCCGGTACCCTGCTCCTGCTCCCCTCCTTGAGAGCACAAACAGGAGGAACGTCGCCGCACGTGCTGCGGGTTGCGGCGGCAGCAGACCTGGAGCCGCTGCTTCCCTCCGTGCTGCAGCAGTTTGAGCAGCAGGCCGGGGTGCATGC
The DNA here is from genome assembly GCA_964243175.1 of uncultured Acidobacteriaceae bacterium. Classification (GTDB taxonomy): domain Bacteria; phylum Acidobacteriota; class Terriglobia; order Terriglobales; family Acidobacteriaceae; genus EB88. Next base: position 9,699 of record CAXTEW010000024.1, on the reverse strand, counting down.
GGTGGTCACCTACCAGAGTTCTGCAACACTGGCCCAGCAGATCATCGGCGGCGCGCCTTTTGATCTCTTCATGGCAGCCGACCTGGGTTTCCCCCAGCGGGTTGTCGATGCCGGCCTCGCCACCGAGGCCAGGCCAGTCCCGTATGCACGGGGAACGCTGGTGGTGTGGGCGCGGAAGGATGCCGCGGTGCTGCACGGCAAGCCATTGACGCCTGACACCCTGCTTTCGGTGCTCAACGACTCTGCCCTGCAATCGGTAGCCATCGCCAACCCGGACCATGCTCCCTACGGGCGGGCTGCGCGGGCGGCCATCGCCTCTCTCCATCTGCAGGAGAAGCTGGCGCCCAAGCTGCGTGTTGCTGCCAATATCGCCCAGACCGCGCAGTATGCAGACTCTGGCAATGCCGAGATCGGCTTCCTGTCGCTCACCGGCGCCAGCACGTCGCGGCTTGTGGCGGACGGCAGCTACACGCCCGTGCCGGCGTCTGCCTACCCCCCGATCGTGCAGGGTGCCGTGGTGATCCGCGGCGGCGATGCAGCCGATGCGGAGCGGTTTCTACAATTCCTGGCCAGCCCGGCTGCCCGCGCTCAGCTGCGCAACGGTGGCCTGCTGCCGCCGGATTAAGGTCGATGATCCTTCCCGGCACCCTCACTTGCCATGGTTGACTCGCAGGCACTGCTGCTTACCCTGCGGCTTGCCGCGTTGACCGCGGCGCTGCTGGTGCTGGTGACGGTGCCGCTGGCTGCCTGGCTGGTACTCGGCCGCGCGCGGTGGCGCCCCTTGGCTGAAGCCGTGGCCATGGTTCCGCTGGTACTGCCACCTACCGTTCTGGGCTACTACCTGCTGGTCCTGCTTGGCCCGCGCACCAGCCTGGGGCGGTTGTGCGCGGGGCTGCTGGGGCATCCGCTCGCTTTTTCCTTTGCGGGTCTGGTGGTGGGCTCGGTAATCTACAGCCTTCCCTTCGCGCTGCAGCCGCTGGTCGCCGGCTTTGGCCAGGTTCCGGCAGAGCTGCTGGAAGCAGCACAGCTGCTGGGGGCCACCCGGCTTCGCACCCTGTGGAGCATTGTGCTGCCACTGTCGCGGCGCGCGCTGCTGGCCAGCATCCTGCTCGCCTTTGCCCACACGGTGGGCGAGTTCGGGGTCGTGCTCATGATCGGCGGCGATATACCAGGCGCTACCCGTACACTCTCGATCGCGCTGCTGGACCAGGTGCAGAGTTTTGATTACGCGGCTGCCAACCACACCGCCGCGGCGCTGCTGCTGACCTCGCTGGCAGCGCTCACGCTGCTGTATGGCTACCGCGACCAGGCCTCGCGATCGGCTTTGCGCCGAGGCTCGGCAAAGCAGAAGCTTCCATCGTGACCAGCCTCTTACGCGTGGAGCTGGCGCACCAGGCCGGGTCGCTTGCACTGCGGGCGAGCTTCACGTTGCATGCCGAGCGGACAGCGCTGTTCGGCCCTTCCGGCTCTGGCAAGAGCACCATGCTGCGTCTCCTGGCGGGGCTGGTTCGCCCGGACCACGGCTCCATCACACTTGAAGGCCGGCTCTTGACCGAAACGGCAGCGGGCATTGCCGTCGCTACGGGGGACCGCGGTATCGGCTTTGTTACGCAGGCGCCAGCCTTGTTTCCTCACCTATCGGTTGAAGCGAATCTGCGCTTTGGGCTGGCAGCCTGCTCACCCGCGGAGCAGCGACGGCGACGCGGAGAGGTACTTGCCATGCTGGAGCTCACTTCCCTCGCCCGGCGTCTCCCGCGGCACCTTTCTGGCGGCGAGCAGCAACGGGTCGCGCTGGCGCGTGCCTTGGTACGGCAGCCTAGGCTGCTGCTGCTGGACGAGCCATTCAGCGCGCTGGATGGGGCTCGAAAACAGAGACTGTGGGCAACACTGGAGCCCTTTCTGAAAGACCGCCGCGTGGCCACGCTGCTGGTCTCGCATGACGCAGCGGAGGTGTGGGAAGGCGCCGAAAGCGTGATCCGCATGGACGATGGTGTGGCGACGCGGCAGGGCACACCGGCAGCCATGCTTGCGGAGGAGCGATTGCAGGTCCTGCGGCAGCTGGGCGCTTACTGACGGTCGCAGCCAGAGGCGGGTGGCCCTGAAATGTCGAGCCGGTGCCATGCTTCGCATGGTGACCAGCCTGGGCTGCCAGTTTCAACCTAGAAAGATGGGCTCGGGCTCGAGCACGATCCCGAAGCGCTGGTAGACGCCCGCCGCCAGGGTGTCGCGTAACGCCAGTATCTCGGCAGCCGAGGCATTGCCGCTGTGGTTGCTCAGGGCAAGCGTATGCCGGGAAGAAACAGCCGCGCCGCCCAGCGCGAAACCTTTCCGAAACCCCGCCTGCTCCAGCAGCCAGGCAGCGGGAAGCTTGCGCTGCGGCGTTCCGTCCGCGGCAGGAGGCGCGGGGTAGCTCGGCACGGCGGGCGCATCGGGGCTCCCGCCCGGCCTAGCTGCGGTATGAGCATAGTCGGCGGCAATGGCGTGGAAGCGCGCTGCGGAGATGACCGGGTTCTTGAAAAATGAGCCGGCGCTGCGGGTGTCCGGGTCCCGCGCGGCAAGCGGCCCAGCCGGAACAACCATGCCCTTGCCTCGGCGGATGGAGCGAACAGCTTCGGCCACCTCGGCAAGCGTTGGCGGCGCGGCGTGGCCGGCAAAGTGGCGCTGCAGATCGGCATACTGCAGGGCAGCAGCGCCGCCGGGCCGGAGCGCGAACGCCACCTCGGTCACGATGAAGCGTCCACGGTCCGGCGCGGTGTTGAAGCGGCTGGTGCGGTACGCGAAGCCGCATGCCCCGGCATCGAAGCACACAAAGTTTTTCTCGAGCCGGTCGTAGCAGCGCACCGAGTGGATGGTCTGCGCCACTTCCTGGCCATACGCGCCCACATTCTGGACCGGCGTCGCTCCGACCGAGCCCGGGATACCGGCCAGGCACTCCATGCCCGCACAGCCTGCTTCCACTGTGTGCGTGATCAGCGCCTCCCAGTCTTCTCCGGCGCCTACGAGGAAGAGCCTCTTCGGTCCCGCCGGCTGCTGCCGTATCCCGCGTATCGCCATGTGGATGACAAGACCGGCGTAGCCGCTGTCAGACACCAGTAGATTGCTGCCGCCGCCGAGTACAAAAAGGGGAAGGCCCTGCGCAGCGGCCCAGGTGCAGGCGGCCACGAGCTCAGCCTCCGTCGTGACCGTAGCAAACCACCGCGCCGGGCCACCGATCCCGAAGGTTGTGTAGGGTGCGAGCAGGACCTGTTCCTGCAAGGCAAACCCTTGCGCCGGGCGCTCGCCTGTCTCCACGTGGGGTGCCTGGCGCTCCAGCCGCCCGGCGAAATCGTGAGCAGGCTCGCCGGAAGCCCCGCCAGCCGGGTAGGCACCAGGGCCGGTTCCTGGATCGACGCTATGATTCGGGCGCATAAGCACGTGCTAAGAATATCGCGCCCAGGCAGGTACGCGCGGAAAGCAGCTGTTCGGTAGCTGACCAGATACTGCCCTGGCGAAATCGCGGGACAGTGCGCCAGTTACAATCAAAGCAGCGACGGCGGATGCGCGCGAGCCGTTCCTCGAGAGGAGATATATGTATCCAGAGATTATGGTGATCCCGATGCGGGAAGAGCTGACCAAGGTTGGTATTGAGGAAGCGCGGACGGCTGCCGAGGTCGACGCAGCGCTGTCCCAGCCCGGCACAACGATGGTGGTCGTCAACTCAATCTGCGGTTGCGCTGCCGGCAAGATGCGCCCCGGTGTACGCCTTGCGCTGCAGGGTACGGTTAAGCCGGATCATGCGGTGACAGTGTTTGCCGGCCAGGATCGCGAAGCTACGGAGAAGGCTCGCGGTTACTTTGGTGGGAATCCCCCCACCTCGCCAGCGATCGCTATTCTGCGCGACGGCAAGCTGGTGTACATCATGCAGCGGTACGCGATCGAGGCCAACACGGCCCAGGCAATCGGCGGCGAGCTGCAGCGTGCGTTCCAGGAGTTCTGCGCGACAGCCAACGCATAAACGTTACTTCATAGCATGAAAAAGCCCGGCTCTTCAGCCGGGCTTTTCTTTGCTCGCCGGCTAACAACCCCGGCTCTGCTGGATATACCCCTACGTTGTCTTGACGTTGCCATTCAGGCCAGCCGGAAAGAAGCCGCCGCTGCTGACGCCCGTCTTGCCTGCGGCCGCATAGACGATCTGGAGAACTTCAGACGCATTGCGAGCCGTGTTGAGTCCCGTCAGGGTGCTGGTGTTGAACATCGTGGTGGGGCCCAGTACCGGCGGGCGATCGAACTTATCGACTGCCGGTGAGCTAATCCCCTTCATGATGCAGAACTGGCGCAGTGCCGACTCGTGCTGACCTTCCGCGTCGTGAATCAGTGCTGCGTAGTTGATCGCAAGAGCATTGGACGAGAGGTACTGAACGCCACCCTCGTACGCGCTGGTTCCGACAGTCTCAAGCTGCCGGGCAAGCGCCAGGAAGGTCGCGTCGTTGGTGGGTGTACCCATGGCAGCGAGGTTCAGTGCTGGCGCTGGTACCGGCGTGATGCCGAACAGTTCCAGGCCGCCGCGAAGCAGCTGCACATGCGCCAGCTCATCAGCCGCCAGCTGCTCTGCGAGTGCCTGCACGTTGGAGTCCGCAAAGTTTACCTTCGCTCCGCCTGCTACCGCGCCGGCGCCCGAGCCCGTCACCGAGGTCGGCAGGCCCGCACCCGTCGTGATGTAGGCGTAGAACGTCGCTTCAAAATACTCGAGGTTGAGGGCGAAGGTCAGAACATCCTCAGTCGAAGGCGCCGGCCCCGGGGAATGATCGACGCCGATAACGCCGCCGCAACCTGCGAGGCTTACCGCTCCTGCCGTGATGCCGGCAGCCTGTAGAAATCGACGCCGGTTGAGGCCCGTGCCTGCCACCTGCGGTGTTGCTTCTGTCATGTTCAACATGTTTCTCTCTCCATCACTGTTCCATTGCGTTGACGCCGACGCCACAAGGCGATACCTCGCGACGCGCTGCAGGCAGGGTCTGAACTAGGTCGACGAGATCGCGCCGTTGATCCCGTTCGGGAAGAAGCCACCCTTGGTGACGCCTGCTGGTGGGGTCGTGGTGGTTGCCGTCGAAACGCCGTAGACGATGCCGAGAACCTGCTGCGGGGTGCGCAGTGGGCCAAGCGCCGGACCTTCCGGAGTGGTGATCGGGTTGCCCTCTGACAGCGGCATGGTGGTGGGCGTCAGTGTGAAGAACTTCTGTGCCGCGGGAGGATAGTCGAGCGCGTCCACCGCGGGCGAAACAACGCCCTGCAGCGCACAAAGAACATTCACGCCGCCAAGGTGCTGGGCTTCCGTGCCGAGGATCTGCGCAGCGCCTGTCAGAACAAACGGGTTGCTGGCCAGGTACATCGCGCCACCTGCGTAGGCGCTGTTGCCGACGGCGGTGAACTGCCGCGCCACCGCCAGGAACTGCGCCTGGGTCGTGATCGACATCTTCCCGCCGAGCGAGTAATCGATGGCAGGCGAGTTGATCGGGGTCGAACCAAGCTGGAAGATCAGCTCGCGCAGCAGGGCGATGTGGTGTGTTTCGTCAAGGGCCAGGTTCTGCGCGGTGGCCAGTGTCTGCGCATCCAGGTTCAGGGGCCCGGGAATGCCGGTGACTGGGGCGCCAGCGCCGTAGCCGGTAGACAGTGGCGGCTCACCCGAGACAGAAATGTACAGGTTCGCTTCCAGGTACTCGAGATTCAGCGCAAAGTTGAGGACGTCCACAATCGACGGGCCTGCGGGTGCGGGTGCGGCCTGCGCCTTCGCCTGCGGCGCGTAGGCCAGCAGCCCAGCGGCGGCAGTCGCGGCACCCAGGGCGGAAAGGCTGGAGAAGAAGGCGCGACGGTTGAGCGAGTGGACGGTCCTGTCAAGTTCAAGCACAGCTAGATCGGTACGAAGCTGCTCTTCTGTGACCTTTTCACTGGGGCAGAGCGGGGATACAACAAGTTTCTTTGGCACGGGCAGAGCCTCCTGAGAGTCGTGGGCTGCATGGGTTGCATTGCATGGCGTGAGCGGAACTACCTTGTCGGGACGGCAGAAACGTGGGTGCTGTCTCAAACAGATGCACCCTTCTGAGCGGCGTCGACGCGCGGTTGTATTAATTCATCTTGACTTTGTAAACAAGCAGAAACGGTGCGGAGCGCATCCATTTGCCGCCCTGCTGCGTATGCTCCCACGGGGCACCGCTGTTCTCCGCACGCGGTCGTGAACCGGTGCACGGCTGCCCTGCGCGCCTAGCTGCAGTCTTGCTGCCGTGCGATGGACGAGCGCTGTTTCGTTACTCCGAACGAACCGCGGTTACCTGCAGTGACCGTGGTGGTATGTGGCTGTTAGAAGTAAGCGGCAGAGAAAAGCCGCTGCCTGGTTTTGTTATCCGGCAGCGGCTCAAGTTTTCGTGTCTGTGTGTGCTGGTAGGAGCTACTCGCGACCGGTGGTTCGATCCTCTGGCAGGGCCTGTACCACGCTGTGTTTCACGGAGTACCCGAAGTAGATCGCGAGGCCGACTGCCAGCCAGATACCCACGACTTCCCAGGTAAGGGCGGGCAGCTGGAGCATGAGGTAGAACGCGCTGAGCACGCCACAGATCGGCACCAGTGGGACAAAGGGCGTACGGAATGGCCGCACCAGGTCAGGCTGGCGAACCCGCAGGATCCATACGCCAGCGGAGACGATGGAGAACGCCAGCAGCGTGCCCATGTTCACCAGCTTCGACAGCCTGTCGACGTCAAGCAGCGCGGGCAGAAAAGCAACCACCGTGCCAACCACGATGCTCGAGATCCACGGCGTGCGGAAGCGGGGATGGATGGCGCTGGCCCACTTGGGCAGCAGCCCGTCCTTCGACATGGAAAAGAAGACGCGCGACTGGCCAAGCAGCATCACCAGCATGACCGTAAACAAGCCGAAGACCGCGCCCACCTTGACCAGGATGCCGCCCCAGGCGACGCCTGTGACATCGATGCCGACCGCTACCGGCTCGGCCACGTTCAGCGTGCGGTAATTGACCATGCCGGTCAGTACCAGCGACACGATGATGTAGAGAATCGTGCAGAACACAAGCGAGCCCAGGATGCCGATAGGCATGTCGCGGCGGGGATTCTTGGCCTCCTGAGCAGCAGTCGAGACAGCGTCGAAGCCGATGTACGCGAAGAACACCGACGCCGCACCCGCGGCAATTCCGCCGTAGCCGTACCGGCCTGGCCCCTCCGACGGAGGGATGAAGGGATGCCAGTTGGCGTGAGCGATCTGCGGGTGATGGATGAGGAAGTTGATGCCCAGCACGATGAAGACACCAACGATCCCCAGCTTCACGATCACGATGCCAGAGTTGAGGTTCGCCGACTCCTTGATGCCGATGACGAGAATCGTTGTCACGACGGCGATGATGAGGAAGGCAATGAGGTTGAAGGAGCCTGTCACGTGGACCAGCCCGCCCAGGTCAGTGCCCGGAAGGAACGAGCCTTGCAGCTGCCAGTGAGGCATGCGTGGGTCCTGCGTGCGATAAACCGACGCGCCGTAGTTGAAGCAGAACCGCGCCAGCCCGGGTGACGGGACATAGCCAAGCTGCGCCAGCAGCGAGAGCAGGTAGCCAGACCAGCCGGAGGCTACCGTCGCCGCGCCAAACGCGTACTCGAGCACCAGGTCCCAGCCGATGATCCAGGCCACGAACTCACCCAGCGTGGCATAGCCGTAGGTATAGGCGGAGCCGGCGATCGGGATGATGGAGGCGAACTCGGCATAGCACAGCCCTGCAAAACCGCAGGTAATGCCCGCCAGCACAAAGCTGAGTGCGAGGGCAGGCCCGGCGTTCTCCGCGGCGGCATGACCTGTCAGCACGAAGATACCAGCGCCCACAATGGCGCCGATGCCGAGCGTAATCAGGTTGACCGGTCCAAGCGAGCGCCTGAGTGTATGTTCGCCTTCTTCACTGGCTTCGTGCTTCAGCAGCGAGAGCGGTTTGGTGGCTAGCAGATTCGCCATGCGCGGCCTTTTCCTTGTATCTGGGATGGGGAAATCGGAGAACAATGACCGCTAACTACTGCACTGCTGGTCTTGTCGCGCTACTGAAGCAGCCTGGGCTGCGCCAGTGAGCGCGACCAGAATAGATACACCGGGACACCCAGCAGCACCAGGAATAACCCTGGCCAGGTGTATTGCGGCTTGTACCGGAGCAAGGTGTAGCAGATAGTCACCGCCATGATGAGATACACGGCTGGCAGCACTGGGTAACCCAGCGCCCTGTAGGGGCGCTCTGCGTCAGGCCTCCGCACGCGCAGCACAAAGAGGCTGGCGATGGTGAGTATGTAGAAAACAAGCTCCGCACAGATGATGTAGTCCAGCAGCTGACCATAAGAGCCGGAAACACACAGGAAGCAAGTCCACACGGCCTGGATCACAAGCGAGGCAACAGGCGTTTTGTAGCGGGGATGCAGCCGGCCTGTAGCTTTAAAAAACAGACCGTCCTGGCTCATGGCGTAATACACGCGGGACCCGGCGAGGATCAGCCCGTTGGCGCAGCCGAAGGTCGAAATCAAGATGGCGCCCGCCATCAGGTAAGCGCCGGCTGAGTGGAAGATCTGCTCCAGTACCGCGGTCGCGACCCGGTCTTCGCTGGCATACTGAATGCCCCGCGAGACCACGGTCGCCCCATGGGGATCGCCGCTGAGCGGCAGCGCAAAGAGATAAACGAAGTTTGAAAGCAGGTATAGCGCCAGCACGATGCCGGTGCCGAGAATCAGGCTGAGGGGAAGGTTACGGCTCGGGTTGCGCACCTCGCCCGCCGTAAAGGTGACATTGTTCCAGGCATCCGCCGAGAACAGTGACCCGGTCTGCACCACGGCGAGCATCGTGACAATGCCGACGAGAAACATGCTGCCATTGGCTGCTGCCAGGGGATGGAGTGTGTGCAGGCCGGCCCCGGTCCAGAAGTGACCCTGGCTGAAGTTAGCCGTCATCGCGGCATGGTTGCGGCCCAGAACAACGCCGAAGAGCACGAGGGCCAGGAGTGCGAACGTCTTGGCAGTGGTGAAGATGTTCTGCACCATGGCCCCAAGGCGAACGCCGAATATGTTGACCACCGTGAGCAGAATGATGATCAGGATGCCTGCCAGATTTGCCGTATTGACGCCCAGCTCCATGTTGCCGAGCGTGACGGGGCCAAGCCGCAAGGCAGGGACATGGCCCAGGTGCAGCAACCAGTGGGTGGAAGAGACGGCGGGGAAAAACACTCCGAGAAACTTGCCGAATGCTACGCCAACCGCGGCGATGGTGCCGGTCTGAATAACGAGGAACAGCGTCCAGCCGTAGAGAAAGCCCCACATGGGTCCAAGCGCTTCGCGGAGATACACATACTGGCCGCCGGCGCGTGGCATCATCGCGGCCAGCTCGCCATACGAGAGCGCGCCGATGATAGTCATGACTGCTGTGACAAGCCACGCGCCGATCAGCAGTGCAGGCGAGCCGGTGAGGCGGGCAATGTCGGCTGAAACGATGAAGATGCCGGACCCGATCATCGAACCCATGACGATCGCGGTCGCTGAAAAGAGGCCGAGGCCCTGGATCAGCGGCTCATCCGTGCGCCCGGGCAGAGCCGTACCGTGTGTCACTGCCTGTCGTGTAGCGACAGGTTCGCTGGCTGTGCTCGTAGGCGCTGCGGGTACGGGTGGGATCACGTTACAGATTGTTCTACCGGAAAAGCT
>CAXTEW010000023.1:13697-18104 GCA_964243175.1 uncultured Acidobacteriaceae bacterium | reverse complement strand
GCGGCTTCGCGCAACGCGCCTTCCCCGGCATCGGCGGCGAGCGTCACGACCGTGCGCAGCTTGCCATTGATCTGCACCGGCAGCTCCATCTCGTTTTCCTTTGCCAGCGCCGGGTCAAAGGCGGGCCATGCCGTACGCAGCAGCGTGTTCCTGCCCTCCGTGTCCGCGCGCAGAACGGACCATAGCTCGCACGACAGGTACGGCGCAAACGGAGCGAGCAGCAGCACCAGCCGATCCAGCACATGCCGTGTGACAGCAGGGGCAATCTCACCGGAGACAAACTTCTCGTCTGCCGCCGTCAGCGTGTTCAGCAGCTCCATGATCGCGGCAATACAGGTGTTGAAATGCCAGCGATCGTTGAAGTCTTCCGTGATCTTGCGGAGGGTCTGGTGCAGCTTGCGCAGCACTGCCTGCTCGGCAGGGCTTACGGTGTCAAACTCCTCCGGCGCACCGCTGGCTGTGTTGGCGTGCCGCAGCACAAAGCGATACACCTTGGCCAGGAAGCGCGATACCCCGGCCACGCCTTCTTCCTGCCACTCCAGGTCGCGATCCGGCGGCGCCGCAAACAGCGCGTACATCCGCGTTGCGTCCGCCCCGTAGCGCGCGATCATGTCGTCAGGCGACACCACGTTGCCCTTCGACTTCGACATCTTCGCGCCATTCTTGATCACCATTCCCTGCGTAAACAGGCGATCCGCCGGCTCCGCGTTGGTGATCAGCCCCAGGTCGCGCATCACCTTGGTCCAGAAGCGCGAGTAGATCAGGTGCAGAATCGCGTGCTCCACCCCGCCGATGTACTGGTCGATCGGGAACCAGTACGCAGCCGCTTCCTTCCCAAACGGCGCCGTTCCGTCCTGGGCGCTCGTGTAGCGATAGAAGTACCAGCTGGAGTCGACAAACGTGTCCATGGTGTCGGTCTCGCGGCGCGCCGCGCCCCCGCACTTTGGACACGTGGCATTCACAAACTCCGGCACCTGTGCCAGTGGCGACCCGCCCTGCTGCGTGATCTTGATGTTGTCCGGCAGCAGCACAGGCAGCTCTGCATCCGGCACCGGCACAATGCCGCAGGTTTCGCAGTACAGCATGGGGATCGGAGTGCCCCAGTAGCGCTGGCGGCTGACGCCCCAGTCCTTCAGGCGATAGGTGATCGTTGCCTTGCCGAAGCCGCCCTGCTCCGCTTCGGCGCTCAGCTGCGCACGCGCTTCATCGCAGCGCAGCCCGGTCCATGCGCCGGAAGCCATCAGGATGCCGCCCTCGTCCGAGTCAGCCAGTACCGGCAGCGTATTGTCCGCGCCCGGCACCTCGACCACTGCGCGGATGGGCAGCCCGTACTTGCCTGCAAACTCCCAGTCGCGCGCGTCATGCGCAGGCACGCTCATGATGGCGCCCGTGCCGTAATCGGCCAGGATGTAGTTCGCAATCCAGACCGGCAGCAGCTCGCCCGTGAAAGGGTTCTGCACATAGTGCCCAGTAAAGGCGCCGTGCTTTTCCATCGACGCCATCTCTCCGGCTTCCCGGGCCTCGCGCTGCTGGTCGAGCATGCTTTCCACGTGCGCTGCCAGGGTCTGGTCGCCCTGCGCCCAGCCATCGACCAGCGGGTGCTCCGGCGCCAGCTGCACGCTGGTCGCGCCGTAGATCGTGTCGAGGCGTGTTGTGAACACGGTGATGCGGTCGCCGGTGAGCGTTACGCCGCTTTCCGGCAGAATCTCCTTCCCGGCGTCGCCAGCCATGCGTCCGCCCGCGACGACCGCAAATGAGAGCTCGGCGCCATCGCTGCGGCCTACCCAGTTGCGCTGCATGGTGCGCACCTTCTCGGGCCAGTTCCCCAGCTCGTCCAGCCCATCCAGCAGTTCCTGTGCGTACTCCGTTGTACGGAAGAACCACTGCTCCAGGCTGCGCAGCTCCACGACCTGGTCCTCATGCCGCCAGCAGCAGCCATTCACCACCTGCTCGTTGGCCAGCACGGTCGCACACTGCGGGCACCAGTTCACCTTGCTCTGCTTGCGGTACGCCAGTCCGCGCTCGAACATGCGGATAAAGAACCACTGGTTCCAGCGGTAGTAGTCCGGCAGGCAGGTCGTGACTTCGCTGCGCCAGTCATAGCCCAGGCCAAGCCGCTGCATCTGCCGCTTCATCGCGGCGATGTTCGCGATCGTCCACTCGCGCGGCGGCGTGTTGTTCTTGATCGCGGCATTTTCCGCGGGAAGGCCGAACGCGTCCCAGCCCATGGGGTGCAGCACGTTGTAGCCCTGCATCCACTTGTACCGCGCCAGCGCGTCGCCGATCGCGTAGTTGCGCACGTGGCCCATGTGCAGCTGGCCGGAGGGGTACGGCAGCATTTCAAGCACGTAGTACTTCGGCTTGCCGCTCGCGTGCGGCTCGGCCGCATACAGCGCAGGGTCGGCGGACCAGCGCTCGGCCCACTTCGCTTCGATCGTCGCCGGCGTGTAGCGGCTTTCCTTCTCGTTTTCTATAGAGGTGGCAACGTCTTCCATAGACCTACTCTATGGAAATACAAGCGCTTTGTAGGAGTTTTCTTGTTTCACTGCAAAGCTCGCCTGCGGCATTCGGTCTACCTGCCGGCCGGCTGGTGCGCCAGCGCGTACAGTCCCTGCAGCGCACGCACGTTCTTCTCGATATCCCCGGGCTCATCGACCGGCGTTTCGGCGATAAAGGCGCAGTGAGCGAAGCGCGGGTCCCCCAGCAGCCGCCGAAACGGTCCGGCACCGATCATGCCTTCGCCGATATGCTCGTGGCGGTCGAGCTTCGACCCACGCGCCGCCTTGGCATCATTCATGTGCCACACGCGGACATTCGCGGTGCCGATCGTCCGCTCGATCGCAGCGACCGTCTCTTCCCAGCCTCCATCGGTCACTATGTCGTAGCCCGCGACGTGGGTGTGGCAGGTATCGAGACAGGCGCCAACCGGCAGGTGCGTGCGCAGCAGGTCCACCATTTCAGCCACTTGCTCAAAGGTTCCGCCCAGCGAGTAATCCGAACCGGCCGTGTTCTCGAGCAGCAGGTGAAACGGCTTGCCGGCGAAGTCGATCCCGTCAACTGCGCGCTCAATCCCTGCCGCTGCCCGGCGCAGCCCTTCCTCGCGGGTCAGGCCCTTCCACGATCCGGGGTGCATCACCAGGAACTCGGCTCCAAGAGCCAGGGCGCGCTCGACCTCGCCGCGAAAAGCGAGTGAAGACTTCTGCTGCACGTCTTCCGTCTGCGACGCCAGGTTGATCAGGTAGTTGGCATGGACCACGGCCGGACCCAGGCCATGTTCCGCCCGCAACGCCCGCATCTTCGCGGCAACATCGGCCGCGATCGGCGCGGCGCGCCACATACGCGGGCTCGAAGTGAAAATTTGAAACGTGTTCGCACCCGCAGACTGCGCCCGCTCGATCGCCGTATGTGCCCCGCCGGCTGTGGACAGGTGGATCCCGAGACGCGGTACAGGCCGCGTCGGGCCGGGCGCAGGTTTTTTCGTGGTAGTCATCTCTGTATTCTAGGGCGCTGCTGCCAACCGGAAAGAAGGGCATCCTGAGCGGAGCGCAGCGAAGTCGAAGAACCTGCGGTGCGCAATCGGGCAGACCACCAGGGCTCGCCAATACTCTCACGTCGCCTGTCCGGCGCAATCAAGCGCAAGCCACCCTGGCGCTCCCATGTAGAGTGGGGAGGGATCGGACGCCCGCATGACAATGCTTGTAACCGCCGGATGGATCTCGACGGCGCCCCCCGGAATGCCGGCAGACACCGGAACAACGCTGGCCGACCCTGTGCTGCTGATCGAAGACGGCGTGATCCGCCATCTCACCACGCGCCACGCGTGGGCGCTGCCACGGACCGGCGAGCACCATGACTATCCCGGCGCCACGCTCGCACCTGCGTTCTTCGACGTGCACACCCATGGCTGCTGTGGTCACGACGTCATGGAAGGGACGCCGGAAGCGATCGGCACTGTCAACACGTTTCTTGCCCGGCATGGCGTGGGCGCCTACCTGCCCACCACCATTACCGCACCGAAAGAAACCACGCTTCGCTCGCTCGCGGCATTAGCGAAGCTGCTGGCGCGCGAGCCGCAGCCGCGGCAGGCGCGGCCGCTGGGCATTCACCTCGAAGGCCCGTTCCTTTCTCACGCCAAGCGTGGAGCCCACCCGACCCGTGACCTGCTGGAGCCGTCGATCCCCTTCTTTAACGCGATGTGGGACGCGGCGGAAGGCCGCATCACCCTGATGACCATCGCGCCCGAGCTGCCCGGGGCTCTCGAACTGATTGCCCACGCAGCGGCTCGTGGCGTCCGCATCTCGATCGGCCACAGTGATGGCTCCGCCGGGGACGCCGCGGCCGCGATCAAGGCTGGCGCTGTTTCGGCCACCCACACCTTCATTGTCTTGCGCTGGCGTGACCACCGTG
>CAXTEW010000023.1:0-13687 GCA_964243175.1 uncultured Acidobacteriaceae bacterium | reverse complement strand
GCCTGGGCTGCTGGGCGCTGTGCTCACCACGGACTCGCTGTATGCCGAGCTGATCTGCGACGGCATGCATGTCGACCCATCGATCGTCCGGCTGTTCGCTCGCGCCAAGCCAGCCGATCGGGTCCTGCTCATCACGGACGCGATGAGCGCTGCCGGCATGCCGGACGGAAACTACAAGCTGGGCGAGCTCGATGTGCGGGTCTCGGGCGGGCGCGCCATCACGGGCGACGATACGCTGGCCGGCTCGACACTGACGCTCGACCTGGCGCTGCGTAACTACATGCGGTTTGCAGGCGTGCCGCTTGCAGACGCAGTCCACGCGGCCACCAGCAACCCGGCGCGCATGTGCCGCTTGGAAGCGAGCGTGGGCGTACTCGCGGAAGGCCGCCGCGCTGACCTCAACGTTCTCGCCTCCGATGGCGCGATACGCGCCACCTATCTCGGCGGAGTGCTTGTCGCCTCTGCCGACAAGCCAGTGCCCACCGGCCTGTAGTCGCAGGGGTTCGACCGCAGGGAGCAAGGTCGACCGCAGGTCCTTCGGCTCCGCTCAGGATGACCCCGTAGGGGGGTTGGGAGTGGCGCAGCTTCGGCATTCTCTATCCCCAATCCCTTAAAGAAACCCGGGTCATCCTGAGCGGAGCCGAAGGACCTGCGGTTGACCTGCCATTCCGCCTGTCGTTCGCCCCCTTTCTCGAGCATCGGCGAAACCGAGTCGCCATTGCAAAACCACCTGGGTCATCCTGAGCGTAGCCGAAGGGTCTGCTTTTCACCCACACCCGCCCGCTACCGGCTATCCCGCAGCGCAGGCGAAAGCACGGCGTCGCTCCCATCGACAGCCGGATGGCTGAGCCCCAACAACTGCGTAATGAAGGGGTACACATTCACGTTCTCAAACGGTTTCAGCGAGACGCCAGGCCGAATGCCCGGTCCTTCCGCATAAAAGATCGCACGCATCTCGGCGAACTGCGCCGGGTCAAAACCGTGCGAGCCGGCATTCGGCGCATGATCGGGTTTCCCCGCCTCCGGCGCAGCCGCCCGGATGGCAACCGGCGCGAGGGGCACAATCACCGGGTCGCCTTCCCGCGGATTGCTGTCGTAGTGCAGCTGCTTCGGCACATTGGCCCGCCGGTACACGGCAAATCCAGGGTTCGCAATCTTGAGCCGCTCATACAGCCGCTGTGCCTCCGCATCGTCTTTCGGGTACAGCAGCGAGCCCGCCGTCATGACGCCGGCGAGGTCCGCGTATTTATCCAGGTCGATCCAGTCACCCTGCTCCTTGATCATGCCGTGGTCGCTCACCACGACCAGGTTGATCGGCAGGTGCAGCGCCGCGATGCCCGCGCGCAACCGGCCGATCTCTGTATCCACCTTCTGCACCGCCGCGCGCGTCTGCGGGCTGTCCGGCCCGAACTGGTGCCCGGCATGGTCCACATCCGCGAAGTACAGCGTGATGAAGTGCGGCCGCTGGGCTGGTGGCAGCCGCAGCCAGGCAAGCACCTGCTCCACCCGTTGCGGGTTCGGCAGCTTGTCCTCATAGTGCAGGTAAAACGATGGCCGCACCCCGTCGATCGCGGCCTCTGAGCCGGGCCAGAAGAAACACGCGGCCCGCATTCCCTGCTGCTCGGCCAGAACCCATAGCGGCGTGCCGCCGTACCAGCTGCCATCGCTGCTCGACTGCGGATCGCTGTAGCTGTAGCGCCGGGAATGGTCCTCGTTGTAGAAACTCATCGCGACGATGCCGTGATGTTCCGGGTACAGGCCGGTGACCAGCGTGTAGTGGTTGGGAAAGGTCACGGAAGGGTACGAGGGGATCATGCCGTCGGGCGCGCTCGCGCCGTCTCTCGCTATCGCGAGCAGGTTCTTCGCGCCGTCCGGCCGTGCATAGTCCCAGCGAAAGCCATCGAGTGACACCAGCACCACATAGGGCTTGCGCTGCTGCTCCGCTGTGTTCGGGCCGTGGTCCACAGCGATCACCGCACTGGCGGTGGTCAACTGGCACTGCGCGCGCGGGACCAATCCCACGAGCACGAGCAGCAGCGCAGACGTCCTCAGCCAGTCCCGGGACTTGACGGTACTGCTCATCGAAAATGGTGCTCGCATACGGAGCCGCAGACCTAATGCAGCAGCAGGCCCTGGGCTGTCACGACGAGGCCAATTACGCCGAAGCCGATGCCCAGCAACCAGTAGGTGCGCTGACGTGTGAGCAGCGTGATGGAGCTGATCACCAGCGCGATCTCGAGCAATGCCTCACTTAGGTCGAACGAGGTCGCTTTGCGCTCCGCGTGCTCTACTCTTTCTTCGAACTGCCGGGCGGTTTCCTGCTCCTGCGCCAGGTCGCCGGTCCACTTCGTCAGGTGCGCCTTGTACGTCGCAATCGTCGCCTGGGCCGCGGGCGTGTCGCGTACCGACAACGTGCTCAGCAGGTCAAGGTTGAGCTGGGTCTCGTTCTGGCGAATCTTCTTTGCCTGGTACAGGTTCCACTGGTCGCTGGCACGCGCCTGCTGCAGCACGGCCTCGGTGTGCGTGCGGTGCCCGAGCACGGACACCACGGCAACCACCACCGCCAGCACACTCATCGTGAAACTTACAGCCTTCAGGCTCTTCGGCGGAGTCTCGTGCGCCCCTTCACCCCGGGCATGCTCATGCTGCTCCTGCAGCTCCTGCACTTCATTCGCTTCCATCTGCGGTGATGACCCTTCCTTGAGCGACCAGTCTCTATTTTAGGCGCGCCTTGACAACCATGCCTGGAGCAAGAGAAATGGCGCTGAATTTGACTTCAGCGCCATCCGGCGGAACCTTGTCGATCAGTGAGGCAGGTTATTTGATCGTGCCATTCATTCCGGAAGGGAAGAAAGCGCCACCAGTCCCGATCGCCCCGCCACCATACACAATGTCGAGGACCTGCGTCGTCGTGCGTCCCATCACGCGGGCCGTCGTTGGGCTGGCGTCCACTATCGTCGATGCCGTGCCCAGTGCTGTGGTCACCGTGCCGACGCCAATATCATCCGCCGGCATAACGCCGTCGAGCGAGGCGCGAGCCGCAGCAATGGCAGCCGTCACCTGGGCTACTGTTGTGCTCCCGGAGAAGATCGTGCTTCCCCGCTGGAACAACTGGGTGCGCACACTGCCGGCGTGGTAAGCCTCTACGGCGTGAATCCCAAGCGCGGCAGACAGATAGGCGCTGCTCGAGATCAGCGGAGCCGCTCCCAGGTAGGCCGTTACACCGACATCCTCGAAGATAAACGCCCCGACGAGGAAGTTCAGCTCGCTCGCAAACGGGTCAAACGCAGCGCCAAGCCCTGCCTTCATCGCGAGCGCGTTGAAGCTGTTCATCAGGTCGATAGGCGGCTGCGCTACAGATGCCGCAGCACTATTTGCATTCAACGCTGTCTGCAGGAACTTAACGTGGTTCCGCTCTTCCTGCGCGGTTTCCATCGCGTAATTCAGCACCGGCGAACCTGCTGCGAAGGGCACCATGGAGTTGGGCTTGACGGTAACGGCGCCGCCCGCGGTGCCACTGCCGCTTGCAGTCGAGAGGGCGCCGCTTTCCAGTTTGTCGATGGTGAGTCCAGTAGTCGCCAGCGTGTAGTAATTGGCTTCCAGGAACTCGAGGTTAAGCGCGAAGTTAAGAATGTCAGCGTCGGTAACGGCGGCCTGCGCGGTCGCAGCGCGCGACAGCGCTAGCCCGGCCAGCGCGGCGCCGCCCATCAGGAGAGCCGAGCGGCGGCTCCTTACGGATTCTTCCTGGTGCTGCATTTCAGCAATGTTTTCCATGGACCTATCCTTCTCATGTAAAGCGCTTTTATGTGGCCGGCTCTTAGGAAGCCGATGCGGTAATGTTGCCGGTCAGGCCATTCGGGTAGAAGCCGCCCTTGGTAACGACGCCCGCAGTAGCAGCCAGGTACACGATATGCAGGACTTGGTCTGTTGTACGGCTGTAGGCAAGGGAGTTACTGTCGGCCGGTACGATCGTGGTTGGCGATAGCGCCACCTCGTCGCCCCCTGCAGGAGCCCCAGTGACCACCGAGGTTGCTGCAGCCCGAACAGCCGAAATCTGGTTTGCATAGGTCAGAAACGGTGCGCCATTCTGGACAAGCAGCGTGCGGATGAGGCCCGCATGGTATGCCTCCACGGCAACAATACTGCCGGCAGCCGACAAATTCGTCTTGCTGGTAAGCAGGGGGCCGGCGCCGTTGTACGCCGTCACACCCACGTCTTCAAAGGTGAAGGCACCAACGAGAAAACTGAACTGGTCAGCAAAAGGATTGAAGACAGCACCGTTGATCATGGGGAGCTTGGCGGCTGTCGCCAGTCCGGTGAAGCCAGCCGTAAAGTCGATCGCAGGGCGAGACGCAGGTGTGGCACCAGCCGCAGTGATCGCGCTACGCAGGAACTCGACATGCAACTGCTCATCCGCGGCGACTTCGATCGCGTACTGCTTGATTGCCGTGCCTACCGCATCGGTCGTGAACGGAACGGGAACGCCGCCATTCACAGATCCGGCGCCAGAACCAGCGTCGGCCGTTGACAAGCCAGTGCCCGTTGCTGCGCGCAGGTAGAACTCTGCTTCCAGGTACTCAAGGTTTAATGCGAAGTTCAGTATGTCGACATCGGTAACGGTTGGCGCACTGACGGGTGTCGGGTTCGGCGGCGGAGTGGAATTGCCGCCACCGCAACCAGCGGCAAATGATACAGCTGCTGCCGCTCCCATGCCTGCACTCACACCGCCAATGAACTTGCGGCGCGAAACTTTGTTCTGCATCACTGCTTTGACTTTGTCCATATGCCTCTATCCTTCAACGGCGTTCAACCGCTTCGCCCCGTTGCTTATAAAACGCTTCCCACCTTAATCCCGGATGCGACTGCGGTATATAAAAAAGGGCGACCTATTCAGGTCGCCGCATAACCTTTTTGCTACTCGATAGTCCTTATTTTCTTGACTTATGTTGTGCAAGGATGAGTCGTGCTGCTTCAGGCAGGTGTGCCCACCAGCAGAATTGGCATCGTCGGTGTTACAGATCCCCCGTCATCCTCAAGCGTGATTCCGAATGCCTTGGCGGCGACGGCGCCGCGAAGCGAAGGCACCAGCAGGCTCCCGTTGCCATGCGCGTCCGGGCGAAAGGTGCCGGCTGGCACAGGCTTGCCGCCGTCCGCCGGGATCAGCCATAGCTCATATACCTGGTGCGCCGCGACCGGTGCCATGTTGCTGGCCAGCAACAGCAGTGTGCCGGTTGCCTGCTGGTAGGTTGCGCGGGCCGCGGGCGTGGCAGGAGCCTTCGGGATGGTCAGGTTCACGCGCACCGCATGGGGATCGGTCAAGGTGCCCAGCAGGCGCCGCGACCTGTCGACATCTTCCTGCAGTGCGTTGGCTTCCTGGTTCTGGGTCATCACGACAGCGCGCAGGGCATCGCGATCCTGCTTGAGACTCAGCGCCGTAACGATCGCGATCGCGGCGGCTGCCCAGCCCAGCCACGGCATCACGCGGAAGCCGCGCGGCGTGGTCTGTGGCAGAAGGATCGGCTTGGACCGCGCTGGTCGCGCCGGTTCCCGCTCGGCACCGCTCACAGGCAGGCTGCCAGGCTCCGGCGCCACCACCCCGCTGCCGGAGCCCTGCGCCGCTTCGTCGCCCAGCCGCGCAATCCAGCGCGTCCGTGCATCCTCGGGCACCGCTACCGGATCGACGGTCAGCGCGTAGACAGCGAGGTCTTCGCGCACTTTCCCGAGCTCCTGCCTGCATACGTCGCAACCCTGCAGATGATCGCGGACCCTCGCCGTCTCCTCCCCGTCCAGCAGCAGCAGCGCGTACATGGCCAGGTCTTCGATGTCGGTATGTCCATTCCCGTTCATGCCTGGGCTGCCTTTCTCAGCGTCATAACGGCGCGCCGGAGCCGGGTCTTGATGGTGCCGAGAGGACTACGCAGCCGCTCGGCTATTTCAGAATGGCTGAGCCCCTCAAAGAAGGCCAGGCGAAGCACGACTTGCTGCTCCTCGGGCAGCTGCAGCATCATGGCGCGGGCCCGGGCCAGCAACAGGTTCCGTTCCGATTCGGCAGCCACGTCAACAGGAGACAGCAGCACAACATCGTCAGCGGAATCGACCGGCCGGCGCCGGCGCAGGTGGTCGATTGCCCGGTTGCGGGCCAGTACCGCGAACCAGCCTGCCAGGCTGCCCTTGCCACTTTCCATAACCGGCGGCTTGCGCCAGATACGCAGAAAAACCTCCTGCATCACGTCTTCTGCTCCGGCGGGGTCGCTCAAGACGCGCAGGGCCACGGCGTACACGACCGAGGAGTGCCTGTCGAACAGCGCGACCATGGCCTGCTGGTCCCCCGCGCGTACACGATCCAGCAGGCCGCCATCTTCGTCGGGAGCGCCCTGCTTTTTTAACTCACTATGCATAAAACGCACCACATGTGGAATCGGACTCCTGGTATGCACAATTCGCTGCAACGGCGACCCGGGTCGACCGCCAGGGCGCGCGCGCAGATAGCGCAACGCCGCGGCCCAGCGCAGACCTGCAGCCAAGCCTACACCCGTGCCGCCATACTGGGCGTGTATCGCGGGCGCATCAGGTACCGTTTTGAGTGGAGCGGGAGTAGATACTGGGGTGGGACAAACCGGGCCAGGACGACTTACCCGGCCAGTCAGGCAAACTACCTGGAGGCAGGGGGCACAGCCGCCCGGCTGCGTCCGGGGCTACAACAGCAAGCAGCCGGGAGTGGTGAGAACCATGCGGGTCCTGATCGTGGAAGACGAGCTTCGCCTGGCGGAAAACCTGGCCGCGGCACTGCGCGAGAGCGCGGGCCTGGCGGTAGATCATGCGGAAAACGGGCTGGAGGGTGAACAGCTCGCACAGGGTGGCTGCTACGACCTGATCCTTCTGGACCTGATGCTCCCGGGTCAAAGCGGGCTGCTGTTGTTGAAGAAGCTGCGAGCCCGGGGCAACAGCACCCCGGTGCTGATCCTGACGGCGCGCGAAGGCGCTGAATCCATCATCGAGCTGCTCAACGCCGGGGCCGATGACTACCTCAGCAAGCCCTTTGATCTGGGCGAGCTGCTGGCCCGCGCCAAGGCGCTCATCCGGCGGGGCAAGGGCAACGCCAACCCCGTGCTCCGCGTTGCCGATGTCGAAGTCAATACGCTTGAACAGACGGTGCACCGCGATGGTCGCCCGATCGATGCGTCGCCCACCGAGTACCGCATCCTCGAGTACCTGGCGCACCGGCCCCGCGCTGTAGTTTCCAAGCGCGAGCTGCTGGAGCACCTGTACGACTACAACTGGCAGCACCACTCCAACGTCATTGAAGCGCATATCTCCAACCTGCGGCGAAAGCTGGATCGTGGCAGCACGTTTCCCTTGATCGAGACACTCAGAAACCGCGGCTACCGGCTGATGATTCTCAGCGAGCATCGGCCGGATGGAAGAACCGCGGCACCCGATGAGCAGGAAACGAAGTCGGCGCAGGAAACAAAGCCGTGACGCCCGCGTCGAGGTACGCTGCCACGTCTGCCGCAGAGGGGAAGCAGCCAGCGCGACTGGCTGGCGGAGCAGCCGAGGCGGACTGCCCGGCCGAGACCAACCCGCGCGACCCGCGGCCCGGCTCCGCACAGCAGGGTCCCGCGTCCCGGTCTGCACCGGCTTCCAGGCCGCGGGGCTGGTTCGGAGGTGGCGCCCTGCTGGAAGGCTCCATCCTGCGGCAATTAATAGCAGTTGTGTTGCTGCTGGAGCTGGTGACTGCCTTGCTGCTCACCGCGGTTGCCGCCACGCACGAACGCCGCACCCGCTTCCGCGCCTTCGATGTCATGCTGCAGGGCCGGGCCGCGGAGCTGCTGGGGGCAGTACAGGATGCTGACGACGCCGCGGATAACGTGCTGCTGGATAAGACCGGCATCGATACGCCCGAAGGCGATCTGTACGCCGTGATGGAAGAGCCCGACCGGCTGCTGGGCAGCTCGGCCAACTGGCCGCGGGATGCAGCAGCGCGGGGGCTGCTGGCCGCGCAGCTGCGGAGCGGGGCTGCCAACCTCCCCGTGTCAGGCCAGCCCTATCGCTTTCTGCTGCTGCACGGCGTCCGCGTGGTGGACCCGGGCGAGCACGGCGGCAAGCGCCACCAGATAACCATCGTCTACGGCGCGTCGACCACTCACGTGCAGCACGAAGTCATGGAGGCGGTACGCTTCTATGCCGTCAGCTTCGCCGCCGTGATGCTGGTGACCGCTGTATGCCTCGCTGCGTATCTGCGCCGGGCCTTGTCCCCGCTGCGGGCGCTCGCTGCCGCCGCTGGGAAAATCTCCACCGAGAGCTGGCACTTTTCCGCCCCGGACAGTGCCTGGACAACGCAGGAGTTGCGCCCACTGTGCGCCGCGATCGACGCTTCCGTTCTGCGCCTGCAACAGTCGTTTGCCCAGCAGCGGCGCTTCACCAGCGATGCTGCCCACGAGCTCAAGACAGATGTAGCGATCATCAAGTCATCCCTGCAGCTGCTGGCTATGCGCCCCCGTACCGCGGACGAGTACGCCGAGGGCGTGCGGCTGAGCCTGGGGGACTGCGACCGCCTGGAGCAGGCCGTGCAGCAGATGCTGACGCTGGCCCGGGTCGAGCACGCGGCTCCCCAAGGCCAGGCTTCGGCGCATCTCGCCTGGCATGCCGTGGCAGCAGCCCGCAGCCTTGGCCCCATGGCGGAACTGCAGGGTATTCGCATCGACCTGGGTACAGGCGTCCGGGAAGAACCCCTCTCCGCGGCCGGCAGCGGTTTCGCCGCTATTTCCCCGCGAGACTGCGACCTGCTGTGCACCAACCTGCTGCTGAACGCCCTGCAGCATAGCCGCCGCGGCGGCGTGGTCTCGGTCGGTGTTACGGACGAGGCCGACCGGCTGGTGTTGACGGTAGAAGACGCAGGTGAGGGAATCCCGGCGGACGCGCTGCCGCACATCTTCCGGCCGTTCTACCGCCCGGACGATGCGCGCGCCCGGAAGCACGGAGGTACGGGACTCGGGCTGGCGATCTGCCATGCCGTCTGCGCCGCTGCCGGGGGGACGATCCAGATCCACAGCGAAGTCGGCCGAGGCACGACGGTCGTCGCCTCACTTCCCCGCCGGTCAGCTGATTAGGACCTCGTTTACTCGAGCGGCTGGGTGTCCTGGACGCCGATACCATGCTCGTACACCAGGTTGCCGCCCAGGTGTGAGGATGCAGCAATCACCAGGAAGCCGGCACCTGCCAGCAGCCGTGCGCGGGTCCGTGCCTTGTTCCCGCGACGATCCAGCCAGGATGCACCAAACAACCCAAGTGCCACCACGTTGAGCATGCCGTGAATAGCACCGATGCGCCGGGCATCCTGCTCCCTGACATCGGCCCAGTCATTCAGGCCCGTCGCGGCCGCAGCCAGTGCGCCTACCAGGCCCAAAACATTGGTGGCGTCGGCCGCGGTGTTCAACGCGTCACCACCACCCAGCGCCGCGATGGCGTCGAAGACCACCGTCGCCGTCCATGCGCCGACCGGCACGTCAGTGATCACGGCATGCAAAGGCTGGTGCAGCCAGGTGCCATGGAGTGCGTTGCGCACGGGCTGCCCGGCATCGCCGAGGCTGTGAAATGCGGCTTTCACCGCGTTCTGCACGGGTATCTCCATTGGTGCAGTCCAGCTCTGACTTTCGGCTAAGTGGGCGATCGGGTCCTTGCTCATGCAGGCTGGGATGCAGGAGGCCGCCCGCATGGCAGCGCGGGCGCTGCAATGCCATCAAGCAGCCAGCCCCGCTATTGGGAAGCCGGGAGCAGCCGGTGCGCGTATACCCCGAGCATGGTGCCGGTAAAGCCGCCCACATGCCTGGTACTCAGGATGGTCCCGTCCTGCACAGGGCCCAGCATATGCCACGTCGCCGAAGCCGTGCCGTCTGCCGCGCCCGTGTTGTACAGGAAGCTGTAGGCGTCCCCGTCGCCAACAATCCGCAATTGCAGCGACCGGGTCTGCGCGGCGGACAAGGGCTCGGAAGCGGTGTCCCGCGGTGTGTCCCCGTCCTGCTTCTCGAGCACAAGCTGCTGCTTCCCTGCCGTGGCACGCAGAGCCAGTGCGTAGAAGTGTTTCTCATCAGCAAAGGCGGTAAGCCCCGCCTCTGCGGCCTGCACAGTCACGCCCTCGAGCGTGACCGAGACCTCGAACTGGCCATGCTGCTGACGCCGCAGCAGGGCTGACGGGTTGGCCATGCTGCCCAGGGTCGCCTCGCGGGGCTTGAGCTCCAGCGTTCCCGCGCGCGGATCGATCTGCCACCACTGCTCTCCACTGGACCGCAACATCTCCCACGCTGGCTCCAGGCGCGCACGGCGGAAGCTGTCAGTCCAGGTAAAGCTGCCTGTCTGCGGCGGAGCCTGCATCCGTGGCAGCGCCGGCCTGGTCGCAATCAGCGGAACCGGCTGCGCCTGCGGCAGGATCACCGGCCAGCCGTCCCGCCAGCTGACAGGCAGTAGAAACGTCTCACGCCCGGTGTTGTAAAGACCAGCACCGTGAGTGGAGGCATGGGGGCGCGTGCCGAGAAAGACGCTCCACCATCTGCCATCCTCGGTTTCCACCAGGTCAGCATGCCCGGTACTGGTCACTGGATCGGCGCGGTCGGCAGGCAGGTCGCGCTGTGTCAGGATAGGGTTTCCCGCATAGGGCACGAAGGGACCCGTGGGCGAGTGACTGCGGAAAGCGACTTCCGAGTGGGCCTCGCCGGTACCGCCTTCCGCGGCCAGCAGGATGTACCAGCCATCGTGCTTGTACAGGTGGGGGCCCTCGATCCAGACAGGCTTCTTCGCCAGGTCCGTGCCGCCGTTGACCAGGATCGCCTCAGGCCCGCTCACCTTGCCGGAGACTTGGTCAAAGGGTGCGATCCAGAGAGCGCGGTGACCCTCGTAGAGAGGCTTGTTGCCTGGCGGAGGGCCATTGTGCACGATGTACGCCTTGCCATCGTCGTCGAAAAAGAAGGAAGGGTCGATACCGTCGATCTCGGGAAGGGGGACCGGCCGGCCCCATGGGCCAGCGATGTTGCTGGCCGTGACATAGAAGTTACCGATACCACCGACCTGCGTCGTAATCAGGTAGAACAAGCCATGGCTGCGGCGCAACACAGGCGCGTAGATACCCTGCCTGACGGCCTGATGCGAGAGCGGCGGCTCCGACTGGCCGATGAGAATGCTGCCCAGCTGCTGCCAGTGCACCAGATCCGTGCTGTGAAACAGCGGGATCCCGGGGGAGTAGGCGAAGGAAGAGTTCGCGAGATAGTAGTCGCTGCCGACGCGCAGGATCGTAGGATCAGGGTAGAAGCCGGCCAGCACGGGGTTTGCGTACTCCCCGATGCCGGGCGGCCTCCTATCCTGCACCGCGTCGGTGCCTTTATAGACAAACTGCCGAAACCTGGCGCCGGTGCTGAAGTCTCCTGGAGGTGCAGCAAGCACAACCGTGCAGGCGGGCAAAATCAGCGAGCCGAGCAGCCCGCGGAAGAAACCCACTAGCGAATCACCAGCAGAAAGATGGCCATGCCTGATCCTACTGCGGCAAGCAGCAGTGCCAGGGCCACGGCGCTCGACGAGACACCGGGGACCCAGCGGCCTGCACGCAGCAGACCGACCACCCGGATATGGGAAACGACGGCGCCAAGATTGACGACCACGCCGAGCCCGACAAGCGCCACGCCCGAGTACAGCGAGACGCCGGTCGAGTGAGCGGCTGCTGGTGGTGCGATTTGGATCTGGCGAAGAAACAGGCCGAAGCGGGAGACAGCAAAGCCGACACCCATCAGTCCGAGACCGGTGCGCAGCCAGGCAAGAAAAGTGCGCTCCGCGGCAAAGTAGATTCTTGGATCCTCGTGCGCTTCGGCCATGGGTCTATGGTAAGGGAAGCGTCGCAGCCGACGCGCCGCAACGGACGCCCGCAGCGGGCATTTGCTTGCAACCACCACTGCCCTCCCCTCGTCTATGACTAAGGACTTCGCGGCTGCGTAGCGGCATGGGCGCAGCACACGAGGGCCGGCTCCCTGTTCCTCGGTGGGCGGGACAGAAAGGTAGTGCCATGGCATTTCCCATCAAGACCTGCAGCATATGCGATGAAGAGTTCGAGCTGAAGCCTGACAAGCCCGGCTTTGCGAACCGTTGTCCGGAGTGCAGCCTGAGCGAGTCGAGTGACCCCGTAGAGAAGCAGCGTATGGATGCCGTGGAACGGCGGACCGCTGTGGAAGCGAACGAGGCGCGCCGGCAGGCGATGCGCGAACTGCTCTACCGCAAGGATAGTTAACACTCCCCCGGACCCACCCCAACATCTATCAGCAAGCAACAGCAAGGAACAGCTGACCACGGTCAGCCAAGGAGTGCCATGACACAGCCAGACATGCAGTACCGCACATTAGGAAACACCGGCGAACGCGTCTCCGCCATTGGACTGGGTGGCTGGCACATCGGGCTCCCCAGGGTCGACGAAGAGGTAGCGCTTCGGCTCGTGCGCACCGCGCTCGATCGCGGAATCAATTTCATGGATAACTCGTGGGATTACAACGAGGGGCTGAGCGAGCTGCGGATGGGCAAGGCCTTGAAAGATGGTTACCGGGACAAGGCTTTCCTGATGACCAAGATAGACGGGCGCACCAAGAAGGAAGCCGCCAAGCAGATCGAGCAGTCGCTGTTGCGTCTGCAGGTTGACCACATCGACCTGGTACAGCACCACGAGATTCTGCGCTTCGACGATCCCCATCGCATCTTCGACGAAGAAGGCGCGCACCAGGCGATGCTCGACGCACAGCAGGCCGGCAAGCTGCGCTATATCGGTTTTACCGGGCACAAGGATCCGCAGATCCACCTGCATATGCTGGATGTCGCCGAGGAAAATGGCTTCCACTTCGACGCCGTGCAGATGCCGTTGAATGTCATGGACGCGCACTACCGATCCTTTGAAAAGCTGGTGGTTCCGCGCCTGGTCGAGAGTGGCATCGGGGTGCTGGGGATGAAGTCGATGGGCAATGGCGTGATCCTGAAATCAAAGACGGCGACGCCGATCGAATGCCTGCATTATGCACTGAGCCTCCAGACTTCCGTGGTGATCGCCGGCATGGACTCCATGGAGATTCTCGAGCAGGCCTTTGAGGCAATGCGTACTTACCAGCCGCTTAGCGAAGAACAGCGGAGTGAGCTGCTTGCAAAGACGCGGGTCGCAGCCTTGAAGGGCGCCTTCGAGCCGTTCAAGACTTCATCGATTTACGATGGAACCGCATCGAACAACGCCTGGCTGGGCGAAGAACCGGAGCGTATCAAGGAGCTCATGATGCAGTAAGCCGCTTTCCACGGAGAGCACTCGCATACAGCAGGGCCGCTGCCTCATCGCAGCGGCCCTGCTGCGTGGACGCCTCCTTAACCCTGGTCAGGATGCAGCACCCGGTAGCTCTGGCCCCCTCGCGACCAGACCAGCAGCAGCACATCTTTCCCGGTCGGGACGGCATGCACATCGGCGACTGCTTCCTCGGCGGAAGCAACGTCCTTCCGGTTCACCTGCACGACCACATCGCCTGGCTGTAAGCCTGCTTCATCCGCCGGGCTACCCGGACGCACACCCGCAATGGCAGCCCCTTTGAGATCCCGCGGCAACTGGGCCTGCGCGCGGATTTCAGAGGTGAGATCCGCCAGTGCCATCCCCAGCTTTCCTCCCTGTTTCGGTTCAGCGGTT
>CAXTEW010000022.1:0-18525 GCA_964243175.1 uncultured Acidobacteriaceae bacterium | reverse complement strand
GCCCGCGCCCTGAAGGATGTGCCCAGGCAGAAGCTGCTGTGCGCCATTGGCAACTATGGCTATGACTGGCAGCAGCCGATCGATAGCAAGGGCAAGCTGAAGTCGGCGCAGGTAGAGGGCGTGGACGACATCACGGTGCAGGAGGCATGGAGCCTGGCGTCCGATGCCGGCGCGACGGTAAGCCTGAACGGCGATGAGCTGAACCCGCACTTTGCCTACGACGACGAAGATGCGCATGTGCGGCACCAGGTCTGGTTTCTGGACGGCGTATCCACGCTGAATGAACTACGCGCGGCCCGCGGCATGGGCCTGCGCACCTTTGCGCTGTGGAAGCTGGGGTCGGAAGATGGCTCGATGTGGTCGGTATGGGATCACCCGTCTGACCCTGCGGCGCCAGAGCATCTACAAAGTGTGCCGCCGGGCGCGGGCGTTGCGACCGATGGTGAAGGCGATATTCTGCGTATCACCTCTACGCCCCAGTCGGGCCGGCGCGACGTGTTCCTCGACTCCGAGCGGCAAACCGTGACCGATGAACGGATGACGGATTTGCCGCAGCCGTTTGTGCTGCGCTACTACGGCTACCAGCCGAAGAAGCTCGCGCTGAGCTTCGACGACGGACCCGATCCGAAGTGGACGCCACGCATCCTCGACGTGTTGAAGAAGTACAACGTGCATGCCGCGTTCATGGTGATCGGCGAGGCCGCGCAGGACAATGTCGGGCTGCTGAAGCGCTATCTCCGCGAGGGTCACGAGATAGGCAATCACACCTTCACGCACCCGGATATCTCGGAGGTTTCCGAGCGCCAGGTTGCGCTCGAGCTCAACCTGACAGAGCGGTTGTTCGGCGCCGAGTTAGGTGTGCAGCCGCTGTACTTCCGGCCGCCCTACTCGATCGACCAGGAGCCCGACACCGACGACCAGGCCGCGCCGGCATACAAGATCCAGCAGATGGGCTACACCGTCATCGGCGACAAGATAGACACGGACGACTGGTCCGAGCATCCTCGCAAGACGCCGCAGCAGATTGTCGACCGGGTGCTTGAGCAGATCGACCTGATGAAGGACCGGCCTGACTTTCGCGGCTCGATCATCCTGATGCATGATGGCGGCGGTGATCGCAGCGTAACCCTCGCAGCGCTGCCCCTGCTGATTACAACCATGCGCTCGAAGGGCTACGAGTTCGTGCCCGTGTCGGAGCTGATGGGCAAGACGCGCGCGCAGGTCATGCCGCCACTGTCGCAGAAGATGTGGTTCCAGGCGCGCGTGGACCAGGCTGCCTTCTTTCTTTTTTCGTCCATCACCCACTTTGTCGTCGGCGTGTTTATCGTCGGCGATGTGCTGATGAGCACGCGACTGCTGATCATCGGCATCTGCGCATTGATTGACCGGTTCCGGGTGAGGAAGACGCCGCCCGGAGTTTTCCAGCCGCAGATTGCCGTGCTGGTGCCGGCATACAACGAGGAAACAGTGATCGTGCGCACCGTGCGCTCGGTGCTGCGGTCGGATTACCCGAACATGCGCGTCATCGTGATCGATGACGGCTCAACCGACCGCACGTTTGCCGTTGCGTGTGATGCGTATCGGGAGGAGATTGCGTCGGGCCGTGTGACCGTGTTGACCAAGCCGAATGCCGGAAAGGCCGAGGCACTCAACTACGCGATCAATAATCTGTCAGAAATGATCTATGTCGGCATCGATGCGGATACCGTGATTGCGCCGGACGCGATTTCGCGGCTCGTGTGCCACTTCGCCGATGAACGCGTCGGTGCGGTCGCGGGCAATGCGAAGGTTGGCAACCGCGTGAACCTGTGGACGCGCTGGCAGGCGCTCGAATACATCACCAGTCAAAACTTTGAGCGGCGCGCGCTGGACCTGTTCGACGTAGTCGTGGTTGTGCCGGGCGCAATTGGCGCGTGGCGTACCGAGGCTGTCCGGCACGGCGGCTGCTACCCGGTCAACACGGTGGCTGAGGATGCCGACCTCACCATGAACCTGCTGGAGCAGAACTACAAGGTGATTTACGAGGATCGCGCGCTTGCCTTTACCGAGGCACCGGTCACGGCGAAGGGCCTCGCGCGGCAGCGTTTTCGCTGGTCCTTCGGCATCCTGCAGGCGGTGTTCAAGCACAAGCATGCGGCCCGCACCAATCGTGCCATGGGGCTGTTTGCGCTGCCGAATATCCTGATCTTCCAGATCCTGCTGCCGCTGGTTTCTCCGTTCATTGACCTGATGTTTGTCGCCGGTCTCGCGAGTTATCTGTGGCAGCGCTACTTTCACCCGGAAGCCGCGAGCGCGTCGAACTTCGAAAAGCTGCTGGTGTATTTCGTCACTTTTCTCGTGATCGACTTTGTGACGTCCGCACTGGCGTTCTCACTCGAGCGCAAGCACCCCAGCAGCAAGGGCGACGGGCTGCTGCTCTTCCATATCTGGCTGCAGCGCTTCTCCTACCGACAGCTGTTCTCGTGGGTGCTGTTCAAGACGCTCAAGCGTGCGATTGATGGCCGGCCGTTTAACTGGGACAAGCTCGAGCGGACGGCGAAGATGTCAAAGCAGACGGAGAGCATTACTGCGGGAGATTAGTGCGGGCTTTTTTCGAGTTCTAACAGGATGCTAGAGCTCGCTGTTGCATAACCCTGCAAACCCCAAGGCTTGACCTGAATAATTGCGCGTAAGTCACAGAACGTGACGAACACCACAGCGTGTGAACAACCAGCAAAAAAACCTTGTGGAGAAGGCGGGAAACATGTTCGGGAATCTGCGCGAAGCGGGCATGTGGATCCTCGCAATTCTCTTCGGGTTGCCTGTCGCGTCCGCGCAAACGACCTCAAGCTCTGCGGCACCATCACCCGCGGTGCTGCAGGCGGTGGGCGTCGAGGATGCTCTGCGGCAACTCACCGCGCTGCGGGCAGCGGGGCAGGCAGATACAGCGGCCTCTATGGCTCTGCGCGAACAGGTCATGGAGCGCGTGCTGCTGGGCTCCTTTGATGTGGACGAGATGCTGGGCCGCATCGATGCAGAGGCCGCGCACGCGGGCGATAGCCGCTATGTGCTCGAGACCCGTAAGGAGCGGCGCAACGCCGAGTTGAACATTGCCACGTTTGCGGTTAGCGGGGCGCTGGGTACGGCAGGCTCCGCGATGCAGTTGACCCGCAGCCTGGATCGCGCGGGCAATGCGTTGAATGTGGCGGCAGGCGCGACGGCGGTCGGGCTTTCTGCCGCGCAGTTACGGAGCGGGCACAACGATCGCCGCGTTTTTCGCTCGCCCTACAACATGCTGGCCGGGGTGCTGGGGCAGCCGCCGAACCGTGCCAGCACCTACCCGCCGCTGGTCGTCGCGTATCTCCACTCGCCCACTGCCAGCGACGGCCAGGTGCCTGACAATGCGGCGCCGGCCGAGTCGCTGAAAGCGGCGTGGTATCGCCTGTACCGGCTGCAGGGGGGCGGCGGCAAGGCTGGCGCCAGTCTCGAAAGTGTGACCACGGACCCTTCGCAAGGCAGGAAGCTGAGTGCGGAAGAGCTGGCGGATCGGGAGGCGATGCTGCGGGATTTGCATGGAGCCGTGGCGTTGCTGAAGGTCGAGCTGCGCTCGATTTTGCTGCAGGCGCAGGCGCCTGCAGGGAGTTCCGACCCCCCGCGCGCGCTTTCTTATTGAGGCAGAGACGGTGCAGGTCGGGCGCTCTTGTCAGGGCAAAGTCAAGCGCAGGTCCTTCGGCTACGCTCAGGATGACCCCCCGTGTGTGGGAGAAGCCGGTGCTCTGCCTCTCGTTGATGGTGTGCCCGGCCGCATGCGGTAGGCTGGCGGCATGCCCCTCTTCCTCCATGCGTACCTGCCCGTTCTCTTCCTGCTGCTCGCGGCTCCAGCCAATCTCCCCGGGCAGACAAAGTCAGCGAAGCCGCAGCCGGCGCAGGCGAGCGCAGCCAAGCCTCTTTCCTCGGCGCCGACCGAAGCCGACCGCCTGCGCGGCAGCTACGGACCCTATCGCGCGAACAACGACCTGCTCTCGTACAAGCTGCATGTGCGGGTCGACCCGGTGGCGCAATCCATCCGGGGCGATAACCAGATTCACTTCCGCATGCTGGTTGAGGGCACGCGGATCCAGGTCGACCTGTACCCGGACCTTGCTGTCGACCGGATCACCATGGACGGCAGGGAGCTGAAGTACACCCGCGAGGGCGGCGCCGTCTTTATCGACTTCGCCGAGTCCCTGCACACCGGGCGCGAATATACCATCGACTTCTTCTACAGCGGCAAGCCGCAGCCGCGGGGGCGTTTCGGCGGGCTTACGTTTGGCAAAGACCCGGCTGGCAATCCCTGGATCGTGACCTCGTGTGAAGATGATGGCTCGAGTATCTGGTGGCCGAGCAAAGACCAGTGGCGCGACGAGCCGCAGGATGGCATGGATATCTCGGCCGAAGTGCCGAATGGTTTGACCGACGCGTCCAATGGCAGGTTCGTCGGGAGCACCGACTTAGGCGATGGCTACACGCGCTGGGACTGGCACGTCAGTTACCCGATCAACAGTTATGACGTTTCGCTGAATATCGGCAAGTACGCGCACTTCAGCGATGTGTACAGCCGTGTGCCGGTTGACTTCTACGCGCTCCCGGCGGACCTCCAAAAGGCAAAGACGCAGTTCGCGCAGGCGAAGGGAATGCTCGACGCGTTTCAACATTACTTCGGCGAGTACCCGTTCATCCGCGACGGTTACAAACTGATCGAGGTGCCGTACACCGGCATGGAGCACCAGAGTGCCGTGACCTACGGCAACCACTTCACCAATGGCTACTATGGCCGCGACTGGACCGGCGTCGGCATCAGCATGCGGTTCGACTTCATCATCATTCACGAGAGCGGCCACGAGTGGTTCGGCAACGCCGTCAGTGCGCGCGATGTCTCTGATATGTGGATCCATGAAGGCTGGGATACGTACATCGAGAGCCTGTACGTGGAGTACCAGTACGGCAAGCCTGACGCCCTGCGCTATGTCAACGGCTTCAAGGGAAAGGTTGAAAACAAGCAGCCGATCATCACCGGACATGGAGTGAACCGGCAGCCGACGGAAGACCAGTACTTCAAGGGCGCGCTGTTCCTCAACACGCTGCGCAGCGTGATCGACGACGATGCGAAGTGGTTCGCGCTGATCCACGACTACTACCAGGCATTCAAGTACAAGACGATCATGACCGAAGATGTGGTCAACTTCTTCAACCAGAAGACAGGCCTGGATCTCCAACCGGAGTTCAACCAGTATCTGCGCCACACGGCGCTGCCGGTGCTCGAGCTGCGTTACGACCCCGCGACAAGCGAGGTTTCGTATCGGTGGAAGGTGGACGAGCCTGTCTTCGCGATGCCGGTCAAGATGGGTGATCCGCAGCACTGGCTCGCTGTCACCCCGACTGTGGACTGGGCCGCAATGCCGGTGACACAGTTCCCCGGGATGCAGGCGGGGATGACAGCAGCGGAGTTTCATGACCGCTTCCAGGCCGCGACTGACCTGTACTACATCACGGTGGACAAGACAGGGGAGAAGGCAGGCGGTGCGCCAGCCGCGAAGCCTGGGAACAGTGCCGCCGCGAGCCAGTAAGACGGTTACACTGGTTCTGCTATGGCGACCCCAGCGTTGACGACCCAGATACAGCCCCGTACGCCGAAGGGCAAGTTCGAGAATGAGCCCTTTACCGACTTTTCGCACGGCAGGCACGCCCGCGAGATGGAAGCAGCATTACAGTGGGTGGCTGACCAGCTGGGGCGCGAGTATCCGCTGATCCTGGGCGGAGAGCGCGTCACCACCGCGGGCAAGTTCGAGTCGTACAACCCGGCGCGGCCGGCTGAGGTCATCGGCATTCATCAGTCCGGCGGCGTCTCTGAAGCCGGCGCGGCTGTCGAAGCGGCAACCAGGGCTTTTGCCAGCTGGCGGCTGGCTCCGGTCGAGGATCGCGTCTCGCTGCTGCTGCGTGCGGCTGAGATCATCAAGGAGCGCAAGTTCGAGTTTTGTGCGTGGCTGATCCTCGAAGTTGGTAAGAACTGGGCCGAAGCCGATGCGGATGTGGCCGAGTGTATTGACTTCCTCGACTTCTACGCACGTGAGGCCCTGCGGCTGGCAGGCTCGCAGACGCCCATCCAGTATCCCGGCGAGCGGGACGAGCTGCACTACATCGCCCTGGGTGTCGGCGCGGTCATTCCCCCCTGGAACTTCCCCTTGGCGATTGCCGCCGGCATGACCGCCGCCGCTATCGTCACCGGCAATACGGTCGTGCTGAAGCCGTCCCCGGACGCGCCAACGATCGCGGCGCGGTTCCTCGATGTGCTGGAAGAGGCAGGCATGCCGCCCGGTGTCGTGAACCTGCTGCAGGGGGATGGCCCCCACTGCGGCAATGCCCTGGTCGAGCACCCGAAGGTGCGCTTCATCGCGTTTACAGGGTCGCGCGCCGTTGGCCTCGAAATCAACGAAAAGGCAGCAAGACCTCGACCGGGCCAGGTCTGGATCAAGCGCACGATCCTCGAACTGGGAGGAAAAGACGCAACCGTTGTTGCGGCGGATGCGGACGTGGACCAGGCCGTGGAAGGTGTGCTGGCTGCGGCGTTCGGCTTCAGCGGGCAGAAGTGTTCCGCTGGCTCTCGCGCGATTGTGGAAGACTCCATCTACGACGTGTTTGTCGAGAAAATACGCGAGGGCATTGAAGCCATTTCGGTCAGTGATCCCAAGGGGAACCCGCGCATGGGCCCGGTGATCAATGCGGCAGCCCGCAAGAAGATCCTCGGCTACATTGAAGCAGGACGGACAGAAGGCAGGCTGGTTGCCGGAGGCCATGCGATCGCCACGGAAGATGGCGGCTACTATGTCGAGCCGACGGTCTTTGTGGATGTGCGGCCGGATGCGCGCATTGCGCAGGAAGAGATCTTTGGTCCGGTACTGGCGGTGATGCGGGCCAGCAACTTTGGCGAAGCCATGGCCATTGCCAATGGAACCGAGTTTGGCCTGACTGGTGCGCTGTACTCGACTGCGCCAGAAAACCTGGAACGCGCCAAGCGCGAGTTCCACGTCGGCAACCTGTACCTGAATCGCAAGTGCACGGGCGCCATGGTGGGCGCACACCCGTTTGGCGGCTTCAATATGTCGGGGACAGACTCCAAGGCTGGTGGCCCCGATTACCTTCTGCACTTTACCCAGGGAAAAACAATCGCGGAGCGACTCAGCCGGTAAGGCAGGGCAGCCCGTGATGCTCTCCTGCGTGAGGAGTCCATGCATCCAGCGTGGAGGAGAGCAGGGCAGTCCGCTGTGAGGACGCCTGAGACGCCGCTCACAGCGGATGCGCCGATACCAGCTTGACCGCCCCGGGAACTCATATCCCAGGGTAGCCAAGCTGGTACCGGTCAAGCCAGCTGCCTCTAGGTACTCTGCATGATGAGATTGCCTGCCGCCGCCGCTGCTTCCGCGAGGATGCGGTGATGGATGGTAAACAGGGCAAGCTCCAGACGATCCGAGACACC
This sequence comes from uncultured Acidobacteriaceae bacterium, assembly GCA_964243175.1. GTDB lineage: Bacteria > Acidobacteriota > Terriglobia > Terriglobales > Acidobacteriaceae > EB88. The sequence goes on along the minus strand of CAXTEW010000022.1, from coordinate 11,033 downwards.
GGTCTTGTCGTACACGCCGCGGAGATAGTTCTTGATGACCTGCTCGGTGGTACCGAGGCGGATCGCAATCTCCTTGTTCTTGCATCCCTGCACGATCAAGGCAACGATCTTCATCTCCTTGGGTGTCAGACGATCACGGACCCGCGCTCCCACCAGGTCCTCGTCAGGCACAGTCGCTGCATTCGACGCCGAATGGATGGCGCGCTCTCCCCGACCCACCCGGCGGACGCAGTCGACCAGCGTTGGCCCGGTGATTGAGCGAAAGAACAAGCCGTGCACATGTGCGGCGATAAACGGTTGCGGCGACTCGTTGTTCTCGAGGATGGCGATGCCGCGGCTGCCCAGTGAGCAGATCTGCTGCATCAATTGATTGGCATCCTGCTTCAGCGTGGATCCGAAGAGCACGGTGACACCGCGGAACGTAACCAGTGCGTTCTGTAAACGTTCAGCATCCGGACACTGCGCGATGATCCGGAAGTCGTCTTCCATGGAAAGGACCTTGGCGGTGCCGGTACGGAAGATGGCCTGGTTGTCAGCAAGAATTACCTTGTTCATTGTGTTGATCCTTGTGGCCAGAGTGGCTGCCTCACCCCACCCGACAAACCTGGCGGAGCTTACCCGCTGCAGACAAGGGAAGGTTCCTTTGCCTGCAGCATTGGCACACAGAATCTAAGGGAAAGCATTTCAGTTGGAGACAGCCTGGCCAGAAGGGTACCGGTCGTGCCGGATCCTCATCTGGCTTCCTGAAGGAAGACTGTGCTTCTTCGTTACGCAAGATTAGCCTGAAACAGAGACTTTGCAAGCAAAATATTCATGTTTATTTCGCTACAACCTTCAGGTAAGTGGCGCAATTTGCACCAGCGAAGGCTCGCCCAGTAAGAAGTGCGCTACTGGGATGTAGAAATTGCACCGTGCCTAAAACGGAACCAGCGGTACAATCGTGTAGCCATGCCCAAGCCCGTGATCCTTGCTGTTGACGACGATATCAGCGTGCTCGAAGCCGTTGTGCAGGATCTGCGAAGACAGTACGGAGAGCACTACCGTATACTGCGCGCTGGTTCCGGGCAGGCGGCGCTGGATACCTGTGAACAGCTGCACAAGCGTGGTGATCCCCTGGCCTTGATCGTGTCGGATCAGCGCATGCCCGGCATGTCGGGTGTGGCTTTGCTGGAGCAGGTACAAAAGCTGTACCCGGACGCAAAGCGGACACTGCTGACCGCATACGCGGACACCGAGGCTGCCATCCAGGCGATCAACAGCGCCCGGATCCACTACTACCTGACCAAACCCTGGGATCCGCCGGAAGAACGGCTGTACCCCGTTCTCAACGACCTGCTGGAGGCCTGGACGACTGGTCACAAGCCGCGGTACGAAGGCCTGCAGGTAGTTGGGCTGCGGTGGTCCGCTGAGGATCACCAGGTGCGGGACTTCCTGAGCCGCAACCAGATCCCCTTCAAATGGCTCGACCCGGAAAAGACAGACGAAGCAGCGGTGATGCTTGAGAAGTACGGCATCGCCGATGCCCGGCTGCCGGCTGTGCTGTTTCCGGATGGAACTTCCCTGTCGCAGCCGACCCTGACCGAACTGGCTGCCCACGTGGGGCTGAAGACAACGGCCAAGAGTGACTTTTATGACCTGGTCATCCTGGGAGGTGGCCCGGCAGGGTTGGCTGCAGCGGTCTATGGCAGCTCGGAAGGTTTGAAGACGCTGCTGGTCGAGCCGGAAGCGCCGGGCGGGCAGGCTGGTTCGAGCTCACGAATCGAGAACTACCTCGGTTTCCCTGCCGGGGTGAGTGGAGAAGATCTGGCGCGGCGCGCGATCACCCAGGCTACCCGCTTCGGGACGGAGTTTATTACACAGTGCGCGACCGCAATCTCCACCCGCGATCAGTATCATCACGTCACACTGGGCGATGGGCGGGAGGTGAGCTGCCGCGTTTGCCTGCTTTCGACCGGCGTGCACTGGCGCCGGCTGGATGTACCCGGAGCGGACCGTCTGCTGGGTGCCGGCGTCTACTATGGCGCTACCCTCAGCGAGGCGCCGACCTGCAGCAACGAAGACATCTTTGTCGTGGGGGGCGCGAACTCGGCAGGCCAGGCTGCCATGCACTTCGCCAAGTTCGCCCGGACGGTGACCATGCTGGTGCGGGCGGACTCGCTCAATGGAAGCATGTCGAAATACTTGATCGATCAGATTGCTGCGACATCGAATATTGAGGTTGTAACCGAAGCCACGATCGTCGAGGTCTCGGGCGCAAGCCAGTTAGAGTGCATTTCGATCAGCAGGCAGGGGGTAACGGCCCAGCGGAAAGCATCGTCTGTGTTCATTTTTATCGGGGCGGCGCCGAAGACGGACTGGCTTCCGTCAAACATGCTCCGGGATGAACGCGGCTTCGTGATCGCCGGCCCGGATCTGCGGAAGGCAGGCAAGCTGCCATCGAGCTGGACCGAGGATCGTGACCCGTACCTGCTGGAGACCAGCATAGCCGGCATATTTGTAGCCGGGGACGTACGTTTTGGATCGGTGAAGCGGGTGGCGTCCTCGGTAGGCGAGGGTTCTATCGCGGTTCAGTTCATGCACCAATACCTGGCCCAGTTCTGATGAGGCCAGGAAGCATGGAAAGGTAGACAGCGCAAGCCGGCTGTTGTTGACGAACTATGGCAAACGTAGGGAAGGCGACAGGTCTGCGCGAAATAGCGACACTCGATAAGCAGCTTCTCGCTGAGCTGGAGCAGGTGCCCACGCTCCGATCGTTCCCGGTGTCGCTGCTGCCGCTTCTCGCGGGTACGGAGCGCCTGGTCTTGGAAGAAGGCGAGTTTGTGCTGGCCGCCGGCGACCCGGTCCGCTTCTTCTGGGTGCTGCTCGATGGCGAGGTGTCGATTACCCGTCAGGATGGCAAGTACGAAGTGCCGATGGCGACGATCAACACCGGTGAGACCTTCGGCGAGGTGCCGCTGCTCCTGGGCTTCCGCGTGATGACCACCCAGGCGCGGGCCGTGCGACGATGCCAGCTGCTGAGCATCCCGGAAGAGGGTTTCTGGAAGTTGATGGCGGCTTCCGGAGCCATACGGATTGCCATTCTGGCCGATCACTCCCGCCGCTACGAGACATACCAGGTGATGGCGCTGCACCGGGAAAAGCTCGTGTCGCTTGGCACGCTGGCCGCGGGACTAATGCATGAATTGAATAATCCCGGGACCGCGGCGCGGCGCGCTGCCGCGCAGCTGCGCGAAAGCATCACCCGCCTGCAGCAGATCTCTCTCCGCCTGACCCGGGCCGGCCTGGACCCCGAGCAGATGCGCTGCCTCGGCGAGTTGCAGGAGCACGTACTGCAGGCACACCCGGCGAGCGCCTGCTCCTCACTGGAGCAGTCCGACCGGGAGGAAGAACTGGCCGACTGGCTGGAATCCATCCACGTCGAGAATCCCTGGCGGCTGGCGCCCACCCTGCTCAGTGCCGGATGTACCCGCGAGGACATGGCCTGTGCCCAAGGCTCATTTTCGACCGGCGTCCTGTCGGATGCACTCAATTACCTGGAAGCCTTGAGCAGCAGCATGCAGCAGGTTGGGACCATCGAGGAAAGTATTGCCCGGGTGACTGACCTGGTCGTGGCCGTGAAGAAGTATGCCTACGACGACAAGAATCGGCAGCAGACGGTCGACGTGCGGGACAGCTTGTTGAGCGCGCTGACAATCTTGAATCACAAGTTCCGTCACAAGAGCCTGCAGGTAGAGCGACACCTGCCGCCGGCGGAGACACGGATCTCCTGCGTGGGTGCGGGTCTTGCCCAGGTCTGGACCAACCTGCTCGATAACGCGATCGATGCTTCACCTGAGCATGGCGAGATTGCGGTTCGCCTGTGGACGGAGAAAAAGTGGGTCTGCGTTGGCATCAGCGATCATGGCGCCGGTATTTCGGAGGAGCACAGGGAGCATATCTTCGAACCTTTTTATACGACCAAAGAGGTAGGGGTCGGAACCGGTCTCGGGCTGGATATCGCGCACCGCATCGTAGTCGGCAACTTCCACGGCGAGATCCAGTTCAGCACGGAGCCGGGGCGCACCGAGTTCATCGTCAGGCTGCCCCTGGGGGAAGCCGACCGGTCTGAAACTTCAGGCTGTTCCATCGCTTCCAAGTAGCGGACGAAGCAGGAGATTGGCCCGCAGTGGCGTCGTCGCCCATCACTCGGCGGCCGCTTCCTGCCCGGCGTCGAAGGCGCACCCGCATGAGTGCCGCACGACCAGGCGTAGCGGCAGTACGACCTGCGCCACCTGCGTAAGCGGTACCTGCTTTTCGATCTTGCTGAACAGAATGCGGCCGGCATACTGGCCCAGTTCTTCCATCGGCTGGCGCACCACGGTCAATGCAGGCTGCAGCAGGTCTCCCAGCTCCAGGTCGTCAAAGCCCACCACGGCCACCTCTTCTGGCACCCGCACCCGCAGGTGCAGCAGGGCCGCGAAGGCGTACCGGGTAGCCAGGTTGTTCGCCGAGAAGATTGCCTGCGGCAGGGCAGGACCAGCCATGGCCCTGGTGATGATGGCCCGTGCGCTTGCCTCAGACATGCACTCGAAACTAGTGGAGGTCTGCAGCCCTGCTGCTTCCATGGCACGGCTGTAACCGGCGTAGCGACGCTCCATCGTGTACAGCTCCGGCTTATGTCCCAGGAAGAGAATCCTCTTGAGCCCATGTACCTGCACCAGGTGCTCGGTAACCAGGCGGGCGCCTGCCTCATTCTCCGTAATCACCGAGTCAACCTGGATCTTGTCATCCTGTAGCAGCGGCCGGTCCATGGTCACGACGGGGATGCCGTGAAACTCGCTACTGCCGAGCTTACATAGCAGTGAATCGGCCGGGATGACGACGAGTCCTTCCACGTGACGCTGCAGCATGCGGCGCGCCTCGATGTACTCGTGTTCCGAGTCATCGTTGGTGATGGTGAGCAGGACGGTGTAGTCATGCTCCTTGGCCACCATGTTGAGCGCGTGCGCGCAGGTAGCGTAGAAGGTGTCATGCAGGTTCGGCAGCAGCAGGCCGATGGTGCGCGACTTCAGGTTACGCAGCGCCCGGGCCATTTCGTTGGGCTGGTAGCCAAGCTGTTCGACCGCTGCCCGGACCCGGGCGGCGGCCTCCTCCGACACGTGCTCGGAACCATTCAGTACCCGCGACACCGTCATGGTGCCGACACCAGCGACGCGGGCAACGTCGTTCATCGTGGGTTTTCGCAACACGGCTCCCGAATGCGCTGCCATCATACACACGTCCTGCGGAACCACCCGCGATGGCAGCTCCTGCGAAGGGGAAACTAGCGGGCGTAGAGCGGCACCATCGCCGCGCCGAGCAGGCCGGCATCGGTAAGCAGCGCAGGCAGCACATTGGTTCTGTTCGGCATGAAGTGAAACTTGTCGTCCGGCATGGTCAGCCGGTACACGTAGCTGGCCCGCTCCAGCTCGCGGAAAAGCGCGGGAGCAAACAGGTGCCAGGCCGCTGCCGCGCCCCCACCGATAACGTACAGCGGCACATTAAGCGTGTTGACCAGCCCGGCGAGGCTGAGACCAAGTGCACGGCCGACCGTGTCATACACAACCAGTGCGCCTTCATCCCCCTGCTCCGCAAAGTGCGCGACGTCTCGGGCGGTAATGGGTGCATTGTGGTCGATGAGTTCACGGGTGCGTGGTGAGCGGCCCTCGTACGCTGTTTCCCGCGCCATGCGAACGATCCCCGTAGCGGATGCGAACAACTCCAGGCAGCCACGATTGCCACAAACGCAGCTAATGCCCTCGGGCCACACCGATACGTGTCCGGCCTCACCAGCCATGCCGCGAAAGCCATGCCAGATGCGCCCATTGAAGATCAGCCCGTTGCCGACACCAGTGCCCAGGGTCAGCATGCAGAGAGAGTCTGATCCTGTCTGCGCGCCGGTGCCGGCATGCGCCTCCGCGAGCGCTGCGGCGTTGGCATCGCTTTCTACCACCACGGAAAGCTGCAACAGGTTTTCCAGTTCTGTCTTGAGCTCCAGCGCATGGAAGCCAGGCAAGTTGGGCGGCTGCAGGAGCCGGCCTTCCGGTAGCTCGATCGGCCCCGGGCTGCCGACGCCGATGCCTTGCAGTGCAGCCGTGCCGCCGCACGTCTCGATCACCTGGCGGATGGCCGAGGCGATATCGCCCAGGACCGCAGCCGGCCCTTCGCTGACCCGTGTCGGGATCACAATCGAAGTCAGCTTCTGCCAGTCGCCCGCGTACCCGGCGATGCGCAGGTTGGTGCCACCCATGTCTACGCCAACAGTAAACTTCGCCATCAAGAGAAACTTGTTCCTTTGCGTGAAGATAGCCGGTCTGTCCAAGGGTACTATGGTGCCGGCATCGGGAGGCTCCGGCACTTTGCCCGCGAAACGTCGCAGCGGGCTTATGTGCGTCTGCCAGACTGCAGGCGCCCCGTACTCAGTAATTCCCTCGAATAATGTTCTCCGGCTCTTCTCCACGAAGCAGGTGCTCGATCTGCCGGCCGACAAAGCGGAAGACCTTGTCAAGAAACTCCGGGCTTGAACCGGCGATATGCGGGGTAAGCAGCAGCCCCGGGGCTTTCCACAGCGGATGCCCCGCTGGCAGCGGTTCCGGATCCGTTACATCCAGCGCGGCGCGAACATGGCGCGAGGCCAGCGCCTGCACCAGCGCATCTGTATCAACGACAGCGCCCCGCGCGGCGTTGACCAGCAGCGCGCCGCGGCGCATCCGCTGGAGCCGCGACGCGCCGATCAGGTGATGGGTTTCCGGGGTGAGCGGCGTGATGAGGACGACAACATCCGCTTGTGGCAGCAGCGCATCGAGCTCGTCCACTGCATGAACGGAGCCTCGGCTGTCCTGCTTCGCGGTCCTGGCTACGCGGATAATCCTGCCTGGCTCAAAGGGCAAGAGGCGCGCTTCAATGGCCTTGCCGATTGCGCCATAACCCACGATCAGGACCGTCTTGCCAGCGAGTTCCTCGACCGAGACCGCGCCATTGGTCGCATTCGGGCTGCCGTAGGTGTCCTGCCAGTGGCGATCCGTATCCTCGCGGCTTGCCCAGTGCCCCTCACCGCGTAGCGCGTCGTAGAAAGGAACCCACTTCAGCGATGCCAGGATCGCTGTCACCGCCCACTCGGCGGTGGCGCTGTCGTGCACACCCTGCGCATTGCACAGTACGGCGCCCGCGGGTAAAAGCGGGAGCACCGTTTCCACGCCTGCTGACACGGTCTGCACGTAGCGGGTATGGATCCGCGTCAGAATACTGGCTGCCGCCTTGCCAAACGAGGGCAGAACCAGCAGGTCGACAGCGTCGGTCGCATCCCCTCCCAGGTCATAGCGAAGGACCTCGATGTTCCCGGGAAGATGGTTCAGCAGGGCGTCGGGGATGGTGGCGGAAACAGCGATACGGAGAGCGGGTTTTGCATTGGACATCGAGACCCTTGCCTAATCCTTCTGGTGGAACAAGGCACTATTGATGTTGGGCCAGAACTCCTGGAACATGTACGTTCCTCCATCGATAATGACGTTCTGGAGCCACCGCTGCCCGGTCTTGGTCCAGTCTCTCTCATCAGACGGGTAGTAGGCGGTGGAAATGGAGGAGGCGATTCCGGCGCCGAGTACCTCGGACACGTTGAAGGTTTCACTTCCGGCATCGGTGCGCGTGATCAGGGTGCGATCGAATGCATACGCAGCCCGCCTGACGATATTGCCATGGCCAAGTGTGTAGTAGCGGGAGTCCTGGCGAAACACAGCCGGCAGGATCGCCTGCACCCAGAAGTTCTCGTCTGTCTGGTCAGCATACGTGTGCCAGAAGTAACGCCCATACCCGGCAGCCCCCTGGTGAAACTCGCGGTCCGAGTTATCGGCCTGGTTGACGCCAGCCAGAATCGCCGAGAAGAGGATGGAGGAGTAGTCAAAGCTCTGCTGCGACGTAGTCACGAACTTCTCCTTCACGGACTGAGACGGCAGCTTGGTGTCCGCCGAGACAGCGCGGAAATTGGGGATGATGCCCAGAATTCGCTTTGTCTGCTTCAGGTCGCCAGTGTCCGGGTTGACAGTGCCCTTGGGTGTCTGCTGCGCGGGGGTGTTCTGCTTTTCGACCGTGTTCGCGCTGGTGTTTTGCTGCGCGGCGAGCATGGCGGAGGGTGCGTCCGGCATGGAGGCGACTGCGTCGAGCGTCACGGCGCTCTTCTCAGTTGAAGCGCCGACGGCCATGTAGTTGGCGGCCTGTACTTGTTGTGCCTGCACGGTACATGCGAGCAAAGAGCAGGCACCCAGAATGGCTGATCCGCGCCAGCCTCCAGCCACCCCCGGCGCAATCTTATAGAGAATCATGTGAATAGGATTCACGAAGGGGCCTCGAGGGTTCGCGAGCGGGGGAGTCTTGGTCATGGAAAGCGGGATCACCCGTGCTTTGACGCAGACCCCGGGCCAGAAGACGCTTCTGGAAAACCTTTCTGGGCCAGGCTGCAAGCAGGGCGCTCGTGACTCCTGGCTCCCCCGCGTCCGCAAAAGGACCACAGTCCGCCGGCGCAGGGCGCACCGCGGTCTGCCGCCGAGGGCTAGATGGTGCGCGTCCGTACCACCTCGAAGCGGGCCTTGAGGCGCAGAAATGGTGACTCAAAGAAGCGGTAAGACAGCGCTGCCAGTCCGACGGTCAGGGTCAGTGCGAGCGAAAGCCGCAACAGGCTGTAGACCCCATGGTGGGTTTGGTCGAGCGCCGCCTGTCCAGCCCGGTGTAGAAGATAGACGCTGGCCAGCAGCGAGAGTTGGTGAAACACGTACAGCCCATAGGAGATTTTTCCTAGGTAGATGAAGGAGTTCGGTATCAGGGAGGCGCGCAAGCCTAGAAGAGAAAGCAGCAACACGATGCACCCCGCGGCAACCAGCAGGTAGCCGGCAATAAGCTTGAAAGGGGAGCCTGCAACGCCTGCTTCTACTTGTGCCCAGCGGGATGCGGCAAGCCAGCAGGCTGCTCCCATCAACACGCAGGCGGTACGTGCAAAGCCCCCCAGCTGGGGGATCTTGCCGTGAAGAAGGAGCGACAGCAGCGCGCCGCAGGAGAAGAACTCGAATTCGACCAGCGTGCTGGCCCAGATACCTACCGCCGGTGTCGCGCCTTGATGAACCAGCCACACCGTGGCAAGCATCCCCACAGGGATCATGCCCACGGCCAGGGTGATTAGCATACGGCGGCCGAGCAACTTGTTGGCCAACGGCCAGCAGAGATAAAATTGCTCCTCGATGGAGATGCTCCAGAGCGGGCTTACCGGCGCTTCCGTGAAGCCATTGGCACCCGCATAGAAGTTGCCGACAAAGAAGATAAAACAGAGAAAGAGGCCGCCGGGCACCTGCAGCGCGTGCACAGAATGCCCCGCAAAGCCGTGGCCCAGCAGGTAGTTTACGGCGAGGAACCCGAGATAAAGAGGCCAGATACGCAATGTCCTGCGGACGTAAAAGGCTCTGAGCGCGATTGTGCCGGTCCCCTCCTTTTCCCGCTGCAGCAACTCGGTGATGAGGTAAGCGCTTAGAAAGAAGAAGAGACTAAGCCCAAAGGCGCCGACCGAGCTGACCAGAGGAGCCGACTTGCCTACGGCATGGTGAGCGAAGACGGCGAGAAAAGCAAAGAAACGCAGCGCATCCAGTTCCGGCTGGTAAAAGCGCCCGACTCCCCGGAAACGCGCACGCTCCTCCCGGACCTGTGCGGAGCTCGAGATGCTGGAAGGGACGGCCGCAACGGATGGTTCCGGCAGCGTCACCAAAGGTTCCGTAAGGAGTTCACTCATATTTGTTGGCACCACTCTCGAACAATATGTAGCTGGTACGGAGTGCCTCGAGAGCGAGATCACTGCCTCGAGTCGAACGCTGCGCCACGCGAGCATGGTTCTCAGACCAGATAAGTAACATAAGCAACTTTCTCTCCAGAGCTGCAGAGGAAGGCGACTGTCGTACGCGCATATATAACCAGTAAGTGGACATACCGTCCTTCTTTCTGCTCCGTCCACTGCATGGAATGGGTCGACATATGCAGGAGCCTGCGTGATTTGTAGCTGATACGCCACGCGCAGCCAAGGTAATTTCGTATAAGTAGTACGCAAGTTAGGGCATTTTCGGAACGCTAGGTATCCGTACGAAGAAATGGCCTGTTACTTGCGGCTCGCCGGCTGCGGCTATGTCCGTAGGTGGGTCAGCTGAGCATCTTTCTCAGCGAGGCCAGTCCGGCCTCAACCGCGGTAAGTGGCACGGCGTAGCCGAGGCGCAGGTGGCCCTCACCATGCGGCCCGAACACTGAGCCCGGGATGGTCGCGACATGTGCCTTGTCGAGCAGCAGGGTGGCGGCCTCGCGGCTCGATGGCGCAATCCGGCGCACATCAGGGAACGCATAGAAGGCGCCGGCTGGCAACGCGCAGGGAAGCCCCAGCTCATTGAGCCCTGCGACCAGCAGGTCGCGCCGGGCACGGTACTCCTCGCGACGCCCGTCCAGTACGTGCTGCGGCGTCTTGAGCGCTTCCACCGCGGCCCACTGGATAGGCGTGGAAACCCCGTTGGTCGAGTAAAGCACCAGCTTGCGCAGGGCAGTCATCCACGGCTCGGCGGCGACGACGTAGCCCACCCGCCAGCCGGTCATGGCGTAGCTCTTGGACAGCGTGTAGGTGGAGAGGGTTCGCCCGTGCATGCCGGGCAGCGAAGCGATCGAGACATGCTCGCCCGCCGTGCCGGCCTGCTCGCCGTACACCAGATCCTCGTAGGCTTCGTCCGCGATCACGACGAGGTCGTGCTCGATGGCGAACTGCGCCACGGACTCGGCATCCGCGCGGGTAAAGACGACCCCCGAGGGATTCTGCGGCGTGTTGTAGTAGATAGCGCGGGGTTTCGAGGTGACAAAGCGTTGCAGCGTCACGGCCAGCCCCTCGACCAGCGCCTGCTCCGTCGGCACCAGCACGGGTACGGCTTCGGCCACGGCGATCATGTCGCGGATAGGGGTCCAGTAGGGCGAGAAGACCAGCACTTCATCGCCAGGGTCGAGCGTGG
>CAXTEW010000021.1:0-19747 GCA_964243175.1 uncultured Acidobacteriaceae bacterium | reverse complement strand
AGGCACGGCCGTAGAGCCCGTGGCAGCTGGCGCATTGTTGCCGGTACACCTCGGCACCGATGCGCAGGTTGGTCGGGCTGGCCTCCATGGCGGCATGCGCCGGCATCTCGCGATGGATGCGCGACTCCAGCGGCAGATCGACGATCTGTCCCTCGAAAGGCAGTGGCCCATCCGCAACGGCAACGGGTGGATGCCCAAAGCGAAACCACCCCCACGTGGCGACGGGCAGCACCAGTATTCCAAGAAACAGGCCCAGCAGAAATCCGCGCATCTGTGTCGCTCCAGCTACTCTCGTGGATTATCGCCCTGGGCGCACCGCGTACCGCCCATGCACCTCGCACCTGTGTATCGCAGTTCGCCTGCCGGGGCAAGGCGAATAGCGACAGCGGCCCGCCGCCGGAGTGGAAACAGGGCCGGGCCAACAATGGTTTAATGGGGGTGGCGCCGCTTGGCCGATGGCTTCGCATGCAGGGGCAGCGCTGTCTGGCCGCAAATCCATACCAGCGTCAGACTTTCCGGCTGCTTTTCGGGAGGCACCAAGCTTTGTTTCAGCACCGCCTTTGTTTTTCTGTCTCCGCGCTGGCCTTTGCCGGCGCCATGCTTCTCCCGCTTACCGCCTGGTCGCAGGCTGGCAGCGTCACGCCACAGGATACGACCGCGCCCAGCCAGGATAGCGCCGCGCCGCCGCCACAGTCGCAGGGAGAGCGCGCCAAGATCCTGCGTGATGCGCAGGCACGCGTCAATGCCCGCCGTCGCCTGCGCGAGGAAGCCATCGTGCAGGACACCTACTCCCACAAGTACGAGCTGTATGCCGGCGGCGGCTACCTGCGGTTCCGCCCCGGTACCAACCTGCAGCACAACACGGAAGCTGCCTGGAACGCCGGGATCACGGAATGGGTTCGCCCCAAGCTCGGCATTACCGCGGACGCGCGCGGCTACTACGGTACGGCGATCACTGATAACTTCGCCTTCCAGGTATTCAAGCCCTCGATCAGCCAGTACACCTTTATGGCGGGGCCGCAGTATCGCTTCTACCAGAGCCAGCACTGGGACTGGAATGCGCAGGTGCTTGCAGGCATTGCACACGGGAACTTCTCGACCGGGCTCGGCTCGCTGCAGGGTGCGCCCGTGGGCCTGTACCCGGATGGCAACAAGCTGGCTGTCAGCATAGGCGCGGCCGTGGACTACAACCTCAGCCCCGCGCTGGCTGTGCGCCTGATGCCGAATTACCTGCTCACTAACTTCGGGAGTGACTTCCAGGAGAACCTGGGCTTCACGGTAGGCGTTGTCTATCGCTGGGGCCGGCAGTAGGGTTGCCTCGCGCGCCACCGCAGCGCTTTTCGGGGACGAAAAGCTCGCGGACACAGGCGAGGGCTCGGCTCAGGGCAGGATGCGGAAGATTCCGTAGGCTATGGCAATCAGGCCAACCGCGATCATGACCGAGCGACGGCCAAAGCCAGCCATGGATCGACGGCCATAGCGGCTTGCGGCTGGCGTGGTGAGCGCTGGCACACGCTCCCCGGCGATATTGCGCAGCATCAGGCCGGTCAGGACCAGGTACATCCCGGCCAGCAGGCAGACCCAGTGCGAAATATTTGATGAAAGGTGCATCGCGCGCCGCTGTAACCCTTTCCCCTGCTGAGAGCCGGTTGGTGAATCAACACACGGGGCTTACCCCCGCGCGGGCTTACCCCTTGGAACGGCTATCGCGCTCCCGGGCGGCATCGAGCGGGTACTGCGGCTCGGTCATACGCTGGGGATCAAGGATGGCAGCTATCTCCTCTTCGCTGAGCAGTTTTCGCTTTCGAGCCAGCGCGATGATGGACTCACCCGTGGCCACCGACTCTTTCACGATCTCCGCTGCCTTCGCGTAGCCAATATACGGGTTCAGAGCCGTGGCAAGCGAGACTGTTTTCTGGCTGTATTCAACACACCTGGTTACGTTCGCCATGATGCCAGCGACACAGCGCGTATCGAACTGCTGCAGCGCGTTGGCGAGAATGGTAATGCTCTGCAGTGTGTTGTGCGCCATGGTCGGCATCATGACGTTTAATTCGAGCTGCCCGGCCTGCACGGCCATGGCCGTCGCTGCATCATTGCCGACGACCTGGAAGCCTACCATGGCGACCAGCTCGGGCAGCACGGGGTTGATCTTCCCCGGCATGATCGAGGAGCCAGGCTGCAGGCTGGGCAGCGAGATCTCGGCGAAGCCCGTATTCGGCCCCGACGAGAGCAGGCGTATGTCGTTCGAGATGCGAATCGCTTCGAGCGCCAGGCTGCGCAGCGCGCCGCTTACCTCGGCCATGGGCGCGTTTGACTGCATGGCCCAGCGCATGTCCGCTGCCGGGACGAGCTGCTGGCCGCTCAGCCGTGCCAGTGCGGCTACCGCCCTGACCCGGTAGTCAGGGTGCGTGTTGATGCCGGTGCCGACAGCCGAGCCGCCCAGGCCCAACTCCCGCAGCGCCTCCGCGGCAAAGGTGATGAAGCGGCGGCTCTTCTCTACAGCCAGTCCGTAAGCGGCAAACTCCTGGCCCAGCCGGATCGGCACAGCATCCTGCATGTGGGTGCGGCCCGACTTGAGGATGCCGTCGAACTCCCGCGCCTTGCCGGCGAAAGTTGCCGCCAGCGCATCGAGCACCGGATACAGGGTCTCCAGTGCCAGCAGCGTCGCCACGCGCATCGCCGTGGGAAACACATCGTTGGTGGACTGGCCGTAGTTCACATGGTCATTGGGGTGCACGTGGGCGTACATACCCAGCGCCCCGCCCAGGAGCTGGTTGGCCCGGTTGGCCACCACTTCGTTGGTGTTCATGTGCAGACTGACCCCGGCTCCGGCCTGGAAGACGTCCACCACGAACTCGCTGTTCCACTTGCCGTCGGCTACTTCAGTGGCGGCCGTGATGATGGCGTCAGCCCGCCGGGCGTCGACCAGCCCTAGTTCCCGGTTGGCTTCAGCCGCTGCTGCCTTCACCAGGCCCAGGGCGCGAATCAGCAGTGGGTGCGCCCGCAGGCCGCTGATGGGGTAGTTCTCGACCGCACGCTGTGTTTGTGCGCCGTAATAGCTCGCTGCCGGTACCTCGACAACGCCCAGTGAGTCTCGTTCCTGCCGTGTTTCTGCCATGGCGAAAGCATAGACCGCCTGCTCGGCTGGAGGCCACTTCGTGGCGTGTACACGGGAACGTTTCACGTACACACGCCACGAAGTGGCTCCCGGCCGGGCAGGCGGTTTATCCTAAATTATGAGCGCTGAACAGTTCGATGTACTGGTGATTGGCGCAGGGCCCACGGGCCTGGCGTGTGCGCTGGAAGCGAAGCGGCTGGGCCTGCGCGTAGCGCTGATCGACAAGGGCTGCTTGTGCAACTCGATCTACCACTACCCCTCGCACATGACCTTCTTCACGACGCCGGAGCTGCTGGAGATCGGCGAAGTGCCGTTTCCGAGTCAGAACCAGAAGCCGAACCGCAACGAGGCGCTGGAGTATTACCGCAAAGTCGCCGAGCGCTTCGAGCTGGATGTGCGGCAGTACCTCAATGTGGACTCGGTCGAAGGAACGGATGGCGATTTCCGTGTGCATACGACAGACCGGTTCGAGCGCAAGTCGACGTTTGGCGCCCGCAAGCTGATTGTCGCGACCGGCTACTATGACCTGCCGAATTACCTGGGGATCCCGGGCGAAGACTCAAGCAAGGTGATGCACTACTACGACGACCCGCACCCGTACTTCGGCATGGATGTGCTGGTGATCGGGGGCAAGAACTCCGCGGCAATTGCGGCGCTGGACCTGTGGCGCCATGGTGTGCGTGTGACCCTGGTCCACCGAGGGCCGGAGATGCACCAGCATGTGAAGTACTGGATCCTGCCGGACTTCAACAACCGGGTAAAGAATGGCGAGATCGCTGCCTACTTCAACTCGGAAGTCATCAGCATCGCACCTGACTCCGTGATGATCCGCACCCCGGAGGGAGAGCGCCGGCTCGAAAACCAGTTCGTCTTCGCACTCACCGGCTACCACCCCGACTTCTCGTTCCTGCGTTCTCTCGGCATCCACATGGAGGGCAAGGACCAGACGCCGAACTGTGATCCGGAGACTCGAGAAAGCAATGTCCCCGGCATCTACCTGGCCGGCGTGATCGTGGCAGGAAACCGGACCAACGAGATCTTCATTGAGAATGGCCGGTTCCATGGCAAGGAGATCGCGGCGGATCTTGCCCGGAAGCTCACCGTCGGTGAGCCGGTAACAGCGTAAAACCGCCTGTCCGCTGGGAGCCACTTCGTGGCGTGTCTTTGTTTGAACGGACACATGCCACGAAGTGGCTTCCAGCAGAACAGGCGGTCTTGCTTTTCTAGTTAATGACCCGCCGCAGGAAGTTCCGCACGCCGATGCTCCCCAGCACGGCCAGGGAGCCAAGCAGCCCGGCGAGGATCGCCAGCACCGGCATATGCGGCATCCCCGGGGTGAGCGCCGTGCGCAGCCCCTCGCTCATGTACACGATGGGGTTGGCGAGAACGGCAATCTGCAGCCAGCGCACGTGGACCAGCAGCGCCCACGGGTAGTACACACACCCCAGGAAGGTGATCGGAATCACCACGATAGAGAACACCAGGCCAATCTGCCGGGGTTGCACACTCGCGCCGATCGCGAGCCCGAGCGCGCCGGAAACCAGGCTCGCCAGGAGCAGCACCGCGACGAACAGTGGCCACGAGCTGACATGGAGCAGCACCGGGGTGCTGGGAATGTAGTAGGCCAGCGGCAGCACAAGCAGAGCTGCCAGGACGCATTGCAGGGCAGAGAAGCAGACCTTCTCGAGCGCGACCGCGTACACCGGCAGCGGGCACATGACCCGATCATCAATCTCGCGGGTGACGCCGAATTCGGTCGAGAGCGGCAGCGCCACGGCGGCGATCCCGGTAAACATGATCGCGACTGCCATGAGCCCGGGCAGCAGGACCGTCGCGAAATTCCCGTTGCCCATCATCATTCCACTGCCCGAGCCCAGCCGCGGAAACAGGTACGTGAACACAAAGAGGAACAACAGCGGCTGCATGATGACACGGACGATGAAAGGGATCAGCTCCCGGCTCAACACCCGCGAGTCGCGCAACATCAGTGCAACGAAGGCCTGGAGCGAGGAAGCGCTGGGTGGCGACGGCCGCTGGCGCGGGCTGGCCACCGGGATGGTCGAGTCAGTCACGCAACTCCCTCCCTGTCAGTTGGAGAAACACCGTTTCGAGGCTTGGCTCCTGGATGCGCAGGTCGCGCAGCCCAGCATTCCGGGCGGCGGACACGACCGAGGCCAGCAGGCCGTCGATCTGCTGTGCAAACATGCGGGCACCCTCCCCCGTGGCCTCCACAGAGACGACGCCGGGCAGCGCCTGCAACTCGGAGAGCAATCCCGCCGAGTGGGTCCGGTCGCGCAGCTTGAGTTCAAGCACCGTGTGGGCGCCGTGCCTGTGCTTTAGCGTCTCCGGGGTATCGAGTGCCAGGATCCTGCCCCGGTCGACAACGGCGACACGGTCGCACAGGGTATCAGCTTCCTCCATGTAATGCGTGGTCAGCACTACCGTGATGCCTTCGCTGCGGAGCGAAGTCACGGCTTCCCACATGGCCAGGCGGCTCTGTGGGTCAAGGCCGGCACTGGGCTCATCGAGGAACAGCACGGCTGGATGGTGCGCGATCGCACGCGCTATCTGCACCCGCTGCTGCATGCCTCCGGATAGTTGCGAGGGGAAAGACTTGCCGCGTTCTCCCAGCTGAAATTGCCCGAGAAGCTGGTTGGCGCGGTCGCGTGCTGCAGCGCTGCCCATGCCGAAGTAGCGGCAGTGGAAGAAGAGGTTCTCAAAGATGGTCAGCGAACGGTCGAGCGTGTTGTACTGCGGCACGACGCCCATGTGTATTCGGGCTTTTGCAGGATGCCGCACCACGTCGACGCCTGCCAGCGTAACTGTGCCACTGGTGGGCAGGGCGCGCGTCGTACAGATGCTGATGGTCGTCGTTTTCCCGGCGCCATTGGGACCGAGAAGCCCGAAGATCTCACCCTGCTCTACCTGGAGGTCGATGCCGGCGACGGCGATAACCGGGTCGGGCTTACCGGGGTACACCTTCGCAAGAGAACGTACTTCAACAATCATGAGTGCTTATTATCGCCGAAGCGCCGACCACACCTGCATTGAATCCACGGGCCGGGCCGCCGCTGCCCGTAGCGAGGTCCGTCGCCTGGGAGGAGCGCCGGACCTGCTCAGGCGGCGAGTGTGGGATCTTTGGCGACCGCCGGGGTACGCATCACCGGCGCTCCATTGGCATCCACCAGGCGGAGACGCCGCACCTCGCGCCGGGAGAGCTGTCTCATTTCATCCATCGAGTAGAAAATCTTCCGGCCACACTCGAGACAAACCATGTAGCTCTGCTGCTGGATCGTGAAGGGGCGGCTGAGCCGATCATGCTGGCAGCCGAAAACGGACGAGATTGCATGGATGGCACCGCGGAGAACTCTCATTTGGAATCCTCTCCTATGAACTGCCTGGATGATGAAGCTGGAGGTTCTGCGAAGTCTGATGCAGAAGCTGTGTACTTTGTACCCACTATGCCACAAATTTCCGTAAAGATGCACCAGCTTTCCGGGCTGCCTCACTTCATGTGCACGACCAGTTTCCCGAAGTGAGACGCTGCATCCATGGTACGAAGCGCTTCCGGCAGGTCCGCCGAGGGGAACTCCTGGTCAATAACCGGCTCGAGACGACTGACCAGGAGTGCGCGGTTCAGGGCTTCAAAGTCCGCACGTGAGCCGACGTAGATGCCCTGCACCCGGAGCTGCTTCCTGAGGATCAGGGGGATCGCCACCGGCTCGTCACCCTGCGTCAGGATTCCGATCTGGGCGACCGCGCCCCCGATCTTCGCTGCTTTCAGCGACTGCGTGAATGTTCCGGCGCCGCCCACCTCGATGACCAGGTCAACCCCTTCGCCGCCCGTTTGCGCCAGCGCCCACTCCGCCCAGTCCGGGGTTTGCCTGTAGTTGAGCCCGGCATCCAGTCCAAGAGCCTTGGCCCGCCCCAGCTTTTCGTCGCTGCTGGATGTGCCGAGGACCCGCGCACCCATCGCCTTGGCCAGTTGCAGCGCAGCAATCGACACGCCGCCCGTGCCCTGGATCAGCACAGTACTCCCGCTGGTGATGTTGCCTGCCTTGTGCAGCGCCGTCCAGGCCGTCACCGCCGCACAGGGGAGCGTGGCCGCCTGTGCGAAGGAGAGGTACCCGGGAATGGGCACCACGCCCGACTCGTCGAGCGCCACGTACTGGGTCGCCATCCCGTCGATATCGCCACCCAGCGCGCCGCGGTACTTCGCCGCGGACGGCGCGCCATCCAGCCACTGCTGCATGAAGATCGCGGCGACCCGGTCCCCGACTTCGAAGCTGGTGACACCCTCGCCGACAGCATGGATCAGCCCGGCGCCGTCCGAAAAGGGAATACGGGGCAGCTGCAACTTGGGGTTGTATGTCCCCTGCACCACTTTCAGGTCCCGGTAGTTGAGCGAGCAGGCGTGCACCTCGATGACAACCTGGCCCGGCGCTGCTTCCGGAATGGCCGCTTCCCGCTGCTCCAGCTGATCGATCCCGAAGGAAGGGATTGTCCAATACTTCATGATTCTGCGGCTCCTCGCTACTGCGCTGCTGCACGTGTGGTGCGTTGTGAATGGGCAATGGACGCGTGGCTGGCTCGCCACCGCACCCTGGAAGGGCAATGTCAACCCGGAACGACCGCCCGGCTGCGCTCTCAACTGCTTTGTTTCGATGGCGTGACGTATGGTTGAGACATGGCCAAGGGATGGGAAAGTAAGTCAGTGGAAGAGCAGATGGCGGAGCGTGAGAACAGTGCTCCGGTAAATGGTGCGCCAGCAGCTGCAGCTACCCGCGCCCGTGGTGACAAGCTACGGGAACAGCAGGCGCTGGAGCTGCAACGGGAGCAGATCCTGAACCAGCGAACCAGCAACGAGCATCGGCGAGCCTCGCTTGCCGCGGCACTGGCCCACATCGAGCAGCAACTGGAAGCCGTAGCGAAGCAGCTGTGATTCCTCTTGTCACCGAGGCGTCAGCTGCTTCGGCGGTTGAAGAGCAGTGAATTCGCCTGGTCGATCGACGTCAGCGAAACCCTGGCTATGTTGACGTGGAGCGGGCGGCTGACCGCCCAGACGATCGTCTCGGCGACGTCTTCAGGGGTGAGCGGCGTCAGGTTGGCATAGACCTTGGCGGCCCGCTCCGCATCGCCGCGGAAGCGCGTAGTCGAAAACTCCGTCTCGACCATCCCGGGGTCGACCGAGGTCACACGCACCGGGGTTCCCAGCAGATCCTGCCGGAGACCGTCGTTGATGGCATGCTCGGCTGCCTTGGTCGCGCAATACACCGCGCCGCCAGGGTAGGTCATGTCCCCGGCCGTTGAGCCCATGTTGACCACGTGGCCGCGACCCCGCTCGACCATGCCCGGCACCACGGTGCGGGTCACATACAGCAACCCCTTCACATTGGTGTCGATCATCTCGTCCCAATCTCCCACGTTGGCTTCCTGCACCTTGTCGAGCCCGCGCGACAGCCCCGCGTTGTTGACCAGCACATCGACGGCGGACCACTCAGGCGGCAGCTGCGCGAAAGCCTCTCGCACGGCGCCGGCGTGCTGCACATCGAGGGAAAATGAATGCACCCCGGCCGCTCCTGCCTTCTGTAATGCGGCTCCCAGTGCTTGGAGCTTCTCCAGGCGGCGGGCAGCAAGCAGCAGCTTCGCGCCCTCGCGCGCAAACGCGTAGGCGCAGGCCTCGCCGATCCCCGCGCTGGCCCCGGTGATCATCACTACCCTGTTCTTCAACTCGAACTTCGCCCGGTCTGCCACTAGACTTTCAGTCCTTTCGCTTCAGCACGCACCAGCTTCAGGTAGCCGGCAGCCCAGTCTTCGTCGCCCGAACCCTCCTGCACCGCGGCGTTCAGCTGTTGCTGGAAGATGTCCGCCAGCGGCGTACGCGTCGCGAATTCCTTGGCTGCTTCCCGAAACAGCATCATGTCCTTTGCCCCGAGCTTGATGGTGGCTGAAACCTCATCGGGAGGATGCAGCATTACCTTGCCGTAGTTGGCATAGAAGGGGGACTGGAACAGCGCACTGTTTACCGTTTCGAGGAAAAGGTCGGGATCGATGCCATACCCTTCGGCGTACGTAATGGCTTCGGAAAGTGCGGCGATCGTAGCGGTGATCAGGAAGTTACCGCCCAGCTTGACCGCATGGGCAAGGCTTGGCCGATCGCCAATGACCGTCATGCCGCGCGAAAAGGTCTCGAGAACAGGGCTCATCGTTGTGACCAGGTCGGGCTTGCCGCCGACCGCGAGCCACAGCTTGCCATCTGCGGCAACCTGGGGACGCCCGAAGACGGGAGCCCCTAGATAGCCCTGATTTCTTCCGGCGTGCTCCTGCTCCAGCCGCTCCGCGAGTCCCACGCTGATGGTCGCGAGCGAAACGTGGGTAGCCCCAACAGGTATGGCTTCCAGGGCGCCCTGCTCGAAGAGAACATTCTCCAGTGCCGCATCGTCGTTCACCATGGTGAACACCGCGTCGGCCCCGTCCACTGTCCCGGCTGGAGAATTGCCGGCTGTCGCGCCGCTGTCTACCAGGGCCTTGACAGCCTCGGGCGAGCGATTCCAGACAGTGACTTCGTACCCTTTTTGCACCAGCAGGCGAGCGATGCCGCTGCCCATCTTTCCTAGACCCAGAAATGCAATACGCATGGATTGTCGGTACCCCTTGCAGCCTTGGATGCAGGGCGAGGCGGCGCGATGGACCGGGTCTCGCTGGAGAGCAGCGGCCTGCCGATCAGGCTGCGGCGGCTGGCTCAGCCTTGCGGGAAACGGCTTTGCCGGGCAGAGAGCGGGCAAGAGAAAAGCGCCGCCGGTGAAGGCAGCGCTTTTCTCCTGCTTTGCTTCCGTGGACCAGCAGGTAGGTTTCGCCTTACTGCGGCCGCACAGAACCAGCGGGGGAGGCGATGCCACCGGTTGGCTCCGCCTGTTGCTGCACGCCGATCGCGTCCCCAGACACTACCAGCTGGACGCGCCGGTTCTGCGCCCGTCCGGCCGCGGTGTCGTTGGAAACCAGGGGGCTGTTCATGCCGAAGCCTGTGGCTGTGACGTTTGCCAGCGGCACACCCTGCGCCACCAGGAAGTCGCCCACCGTCTGGGCGCGATTCTCGGAAAGCTTCTGGTTGTAGTCCTCCGCACCCACGTTGTCGGTATAACCCTCGACCTGCACCTTCAAGCCGGCGTACGCCTGGAAGATGCCGGCGACCTTTGCCAGCGCCAGCTTGGTATCTGGCTTCAGGGTGTACTTGCCGCTGTCAAACAGGACGTCCGACAAGTTGACGATCAGGCCGCGCGCCGATTCCTGGGTATTCAGCACGGCATTCAACTGCTCGCGCAGACGCTGCCGCAACTGGGCGGTCTGGTCCATTGCCTGTTGCTGCCCCTGGCGGGCAGCGGCTGCCTGCGCCTCAGCCTGGGCTGTTTGCGCCTGCGCCTGGGCTGCCTGTGCTTCAGCCTTGGCCCGGTCTGCAGCTGCCTGCTCTGCCTGCAGCTTGGCCTGCGCGGTCTGTAACTGTGCCTGCTGCGCCTGCAGCGCCGACTGTTGCGCGGCCTGCTGCGCCTCTTCCCGCGCGCGCTGCTGCGCGGCATCGTCCATCTCCTTACGCTTGCGGATCGCGATCACGCGAGAGTCTTCCGCCGACTGCACAGCCGCGCGCGCGTAGGTGATCTCCTGCTTGCGCTCGCTCTTCTTCGCATCCATGGACTGGGCATTCTGCAGGTTCTGCACCGCCGTCTGGTACGTATCGCTCGCAAGCCGGTCCGCCCCGGCAGCCTTGGCGATCTGCACGGCGTTGATCGCCTCGTACAGCTCGAGCGGCGACTGATCGTTGCGGGTGATCGGATTCTGCACCGAATCCGCACCCCCTGTCGTCGCATACGCACCCCGTGGCAGCAGGCTGGTATGCGCGTTCACCTGGTCGATGATGCCCTGCGTTTTATCGCGCAGGACTGTATTCTGCAGCACAACGACGTCACTCGGCACACTGACGTCGAAATACGGCTCGGCTGTAACAATCAGCGCGAACGCCTGGAGGTTCACCGTCACCTTGATGTCGCACTTGTCGCCACCGCCGGTTGGCAGCACTTCCCCGAGGGCCTGCGGCTGACCTTCCGGCGTAATCGCCCACAGCACATAGGTCAGGTACTCGACGCCGAACCCGTTGGCCGGCTTCAAGCCTTCAAAGTGAGCATTGATCGAGATCTGCCCCTTGTTGCTTTCTACCGTTGCTGATCCCTTGGCCTGGGGCAGCAGCGCTGTTCCCTCGAAGCCGATTCGGGTCGAGCCACTACGATGGAAGTAGTTGATTGCCGGAATGTCGCGGCCGACTACCTGGATCTTGTAGATGGGAATGCCATTGCGGGAACTCGACGGACCCTGGCCTTCCTGCGGAAAGCGATCGGTCGTGGTCGGATTGGCGACCTGCGCCTGGGCAGCGGCGGCAGAAAGCACACCCAGAAGTGCGATGGTACTCAGTTGCTTCGGAAACACTAACGGCATGGTTGTATCCATTCAGAGTTACGCCCGGGAGTGGCCATTGCTGGCGCCGGGCTGGTTTGACGTGTCGCTGGTAATGATGCGCCACATATGAGCAAAGACGCTTGAAAGCGTGAATGGGCGTGTAGAAGCAACACTCCCGCCCGGGGCACCAGGCCAAAAGTACCATGCCTTTGCTGGAGCAACCAGGCTCGACCTGCGTCGCCGCCATGCACGCCACTGCTTGGACGCACCCGCCTCACCTTGGGCTCGCGCGGGCTCAAGTCTTCTCAACCGGGGGCACCAGCTTGTGCGCGATCGCGAAGATTGCAAGCTCCAGGCGGGTCGAGATCTTCAGCTTTTCGAAGGTATTCGAGAGATGCCGCTTCACCGTCTCCTCGCTCAGGTTGAAGTGCTTCGCGATCTCGCGGTTGGACATGCCTCGGACGATCAGCCCAACCACCTCGAGTTCGCGCCGGGTCAGGTTGTAGCGATCGTCACCTTCCTTGCGCACCTGGCTGCGCACCTCAGCCAGCACGCCAGCCAGATGCTCGATGCGCCGTCCATGCACCCAGTAGAAGCCATCCATCACGGCCAGCAGCGCTGCGGCAATCTGCTCGGTAAGCGCGCTCTTGAGCACGATACCGCGGGCGCCCGCATTGAAGGCGTCGGCCAACTGCTCTGCCTGGATAGACCCGGTGAGCAGAAGCGTTCGCGTGTCCGGCGCAAGCTGGGTGACCTGCCGCACCATGTCGAAGCCTTCTGTTTTGGGCATCTGCACATCGAGCAGGAGAATGTCGGGCTGCAGTTCCGAGGCCAGGGCGACCGCCTGCGATCCATTGTCAGCCTCGCCCACAACCTGGAAACGCCCGTGCGCGGTGAGCACGTTGCGCACGCCGATCAGCACCACGGGATGATCATCCGCCAGTACGACGCGGATCAGGGCCTCCTCGGGCGCCAGGCCATTTGGTTCCCCCGCGGTGCTCACAGTTGAACCTGCTCTTTCCTTAGCGCGCTCTCGAGCGCGGTGCAGGCCGTGTGTAGAGAAGTCACCGCTGTTCGCAGTTCCGATGCGGTTACCTTGGTTCGCTCCAGGGCAGCAGCACATACCGCCACCTGTGTTGCGCCGAGCATGCCGGCGGTGCCGCGGATCGTATGACCGAGATCGCCGCGCTCATTGGCACGCGATGGATCATCCGCTGCGCTGAAGGCGACCAACTGGGCCCGTGTCCGCTTCAGAAACTCCCGGTACGTATGGGCCAGAACATCCGTGGGAAGCATGCCGCGGAGAGCGCCAAACACTGCTGGATCGAGGTCGATCTGCGTCATTCCAGGCGGCAGCGTGGGCATGGCGGCCCGCTGGTGGCCGTCAGCCCTGGCTGCTCGTAACTGCTTGACAGAGACCTGCATGTCAGGAACATACTCCACAGGTAAGCCCTCTATATAATTACCCTCGTAATCCTGCCTCGAAACGGATGCGCCTCGATGCTGCCGCTGGGAGTGGAACGTGCGCTCGCTGCCGGGCGGATTGCGGCGCGTTCGCGGGGCGGATCGCGTCCCCAGGAGAGCGATCGCCGCGTGTACTTCCCGCGACTCAGTCGCTTTCACGGCGCGCCCCCGTTGCAAACGCGGTACAGTGCGGCACATGGATTCATCCGGCGCAGGGCAGGGCACAGACGAGATACGGAGAGAGATAGCAGAGCTGCAGGCGCGAGTCGGCCGCCTGGAAGCGCAGTATGCGGCCGCAGACCCGCAGGCGCTTGCGGCGCCTGCTCGGCCGGCTGCCGCCGCAGCTAGTCCCGGGTCTCCCACGCCGCCACTCTCCTTTGTGCCCCCGGACAGGCCTTCGCTGGAGTCGCGCATCGGTTCGCAGCTGTTCAACCGGGTCGGTATCGTCGCTGTCCTGGTTGGTGTCGCATGGTTTCTCAAGTACGCGGTGGATCGCTCGTGGCTGGGCGCGTCAGCCAGGGTCATCATTGGCCTCGTGGCCGGCCTGGCACTGATCGCCTGGTCGGAGCGCTTTCGCCGCAGTGACTACCCGGTCTTTTCCTTTTCGCTGAAAGCGGTCGGCACCGGCATCCTTTACCTCGCGCTATGGGCCGCCTACTCGTTGTTCCACCTGGTGCCTTATCCCGTGGCCTTCCTTGGCATGGTGCTGGTAACCGTGGGAAACGCGTGGATGTGCTGGCGCCAGAGTTCGGAGGTGCTTGCCGCCTTTGCTGCCATCGGCGGCTTCTTGACGCCCGCACTCCTGGCGCAGCCACAGAGCTCGGTCCTGGTACTGGACAGCTACCTGGTGCTGCTCAATGCGGCCTTGTTTTTCCTGATGGCGGCCCGGCGCTGGCCCAGCCTGCTGCCTGTGGCCTTCGCCGGCACCAGCAGCTACCTGGTAGGGCTGGCCCTGCACGCCGCCAGCCTGGGTGACCAGCGCGGCGCTGCGCTGTTGCTGGCCACGGTCTCCTTTGCCGCCTTCTCGCTTGCGCCTGTTCTTGTCGCCGGCATGGCGAGCGCCGCAACCTCCAATCTCGAGCCGGCAGCCCGCATCGCTGCTGCGATGGCGCTGGTCAACACGGCTGTCGGCGGTTTCGCCGTGTGGCGTCTTTTGCCGCCCGGCAGCTTTCCTGCGCACTGGGTTCCCATCGGTGTCGCGGCCTGGTATGCGCTGCTGCTGGCCGCCACACGGCTGCGTCCCGTGTCCCGGCAGGCGCTGGTGCCGGTGCATGCGGCGCTGGTCATCGCATGGACAGCCCTTGGTTTGTGGTCGGCGCTCACGGGCGGCGGTATCATCGCCGGCTGGGCGCTCGAAGCAGCCGTGCTGCTGCTGCTGACCCTGCGCCCCCGGCCGGCGCCGAGCGACAGGATCCTCGGCTCGGCCCTGCCTGCGGCCATCCTGCTGCTGCTCTCGGCCGCGCTGCTGGTGTGGGACTCGTTTGCGGGCGCGCTTGGCCCGGCAGACCGCGTGATCCTGAACGAGCGCTTCGCCCTGTACCTCATGGTGATCGCCGTGGCCGTGGCCGCGGTGCGACTCGCCGCGCTGCAGCATGGAGCGCGGCAGCAGGCAACTGTCGCCCCGGGCACGCTTGCCGGTTGGACGCGCATGGGCGCTGGCTCGGCCGTGCTGGCGGTGGTGCTGTTGCTGACCGCTGGCGTCTTCGAGATCCACACCTACTGGAACGGCAACGGGGCGCAGGCGGAGCAGTTTTCTGACTCCACGTGGGCCACCCTGCTTGGGGTCGCCCTGCTGGGGCTGGGCTTTCGGCTGCGGTGGGCCTTTCTTCGCTGGCAGGCGCTGGGTCTGCTGACCCTTGCCATCGCCAAGGTCTTCCTGGTGGACACCCGATCGCTCAGCCAGGGCTTCCGCATTCTCAGCTTCCTGGGGCTCGGGGTGCTGCTCCTGTGCGTGTCGTTTACGTACCAGCGCGACCTGCTGAACCTGCGCGGGAAAGAGCATGGCGGCTGAGCACTGCCGGGTTCCTCGCAGCCGCCTGACTCCCGCCCTTCCCCCGCTACTCCTCCCGAAGAACCTGGGTCGGGTCGACTGTGGCCGCGCGGACGGCTGGCACCAGCGACGCGGCGCCCGCGATCAGCAGGGTGAGTAGCACGACAGCCAGGTAGGTCGGCGGGTCGAGCGGAGAAATGCCGTACAGCACGCCGCTGAGCAGGCGGCTGATCGCGGCGCCCAGCAGCAGGCCTGCCACGCCGCCAGCCAGGGTCACGCGCAGCCCCTGCCATAGGAAAATGGCGGCGATCTGCCGGGGCAGCGCTCCCAGCGCCAGCCGCAGACCTACCTCGCGCCGGCGCGTACGTCCCAGGTAGGCGATGGTGCCGTACAGGCCCAGGCTGAAGAGGAAAACCGCCGTCAACGCGAACAGCGTGAGCAGGATGGTGCGCAGCCGGTTCTCCGCCTGGCGGCTGTCCAGGTGGTCAGCCAGCGGCATGACGTCGTAGACGGAGCGCCCCGGTTCGAGCCCGTGCACTGTGCGCCGGAGCGTTTCTGCCAGGGCCGCCGGGTCGCCCTGCGTCCCTACCAGGTACACAGGATCGGGTGTGGGCGCGCTGTAGCACCAGTACACGGTGGGTTGCACAGGTGTGTCGACACCCTGCTCGCGCGCGTCACCAACAACGCCGACGATCTGGCCCGGCTTCATCAACGGGTTCGACACCGCGTTGGCCAGGTGGTACCCGAGGATGTCGCCGCGACCGAAATACTTGTCGGCGAAGCTGCGGTTCACCACCACGGTGTCGCTGCGCCCGGCGCGGCAAACGTCGCCTGTGAGCGTCGCGATATGCAGCACGGCAAAGTAGCCGGCGGAGACAAAGTGCTCATCGGCAAGGATCTTACGATTGGGGTCCTGCGCGCCTTCAGCTACCTTGAGCACGGATGGATACGCATAAGCACTCCCCGGGATGGTCGCCGAGGTTGCGGCTGCTTCAACGCCGGGGACGCGGCGCAGGCCATCGAGCGTGCGGTCAACCCTCTGCAGCAGCTTGCCCATGTCGGCAGTTTCACCCCAGCCGCCGCTGACGCGCAGGGTGAGCACATGGCTGGGGTCAAAGCCGGGGTCGACCTTGCCCAGGGCGTCGAAGCTGCGCAGCAACAGGCCTGAGGCGATGAGCAGCGCAACAGCGAGTGATACCTGCACGCCGACCAGGATCCACTGGGCAGGGTGACGGCCCGATACCTGGGTGCGCCCGGATGCGGCCAGCGAGGAAGCGAGCGCTCGACGAGAGCCTCGCACCGCAGGAGCCAGTCCACAGGCCATGGTCGCGGCGAGGGCGCAGAGCAGCGAGTAAGCGACGACGCGCCAGGACAGCGTGACTTCCTCGACACGCGGCAGCGTGGCCGCGAGCGTCGCGAAGATGTGTGCGGCTCCGGCCGCGAGCAGCAGGCCAGCCGCAGCGCCGGCAACCGCCAGCACGCCCGCTTCGGTGAGTAACTGGCCGACGATTGCCGCACGCGACGCGCCGAGTGAGTAGCGAATGGCTATCTCGTGTTCGCGCTCAGTGGTACGCGCGAGTAACAAGGCCGCAATGTTTGTGCAGGCGATCAACAGAAGCAGCGACACCGAACCGTACAGCAGCCACAGCGATGGCGCGCTTCCACCGAGCACGACGGACTTCAACGGAAGCAAGTCCACCGCGAGCGAGCCGTCCGACCTGGGGTACTGGCGCCCCAGCGCCCGCTGCACGCTGCGGAGGTCAGCCTGCGCCTGCGCGGCGCTGACGCCCGGCTTCAGCCGGCCGAGTACGGTGAACCAGGTAGACTCGCGATCCTGCGAGTAGGGTGCGTTGACCGGGTTCGGCTCCCACAGGTCGACATCGCGGACCGGGAAGAAAAAAGAGCGGGGCATAACGCCCGCAATCGTGTACGTGGCACCACTAAGCCGAAGCGTCCTTCCGGCGGCATGCGGATCCGCCTCGAGATGCGTGCGCCAGAAGCGGTCACTGACCAGGATTGCGGAGGGACCACCAAATCGTTGCTCCTCCGCGGTAAAGTCTCTGCCAAGCGCCGGCCTTACGCCCCATAACTGCAGAAAACGCGGTGCGACAAACGCGATGGATATCTTCTCCGGCAGCGACCCCGAGGTAAGTGAAGCATCGCCGGTGTAGTACCCGCTGATTGCCTGGAAGGTTGAATTGAGCCTATTCCAGTCTTCCAGCCGGAGTGTCGAAACACTGGTGAGGGGAGTCTTGCTGCTCCTGTCCTGCTGCTGGATCTCCATCAGTTCGTCGCCATGTGGAAAATGTAGCGGGCGCAGGACAATGGCGTCGACCGCAGCGAAGACAGCACTGTTGATCCCGATGGCGAACGCGAGCGTCAGCAGGATGGTTGCTGCAAACGCAGGCGAGCGGCTGATAGACCGAAGCGCGGAGCGGCCGTTTGCGGAGAAGCTATCCCGCCAAGTGGACGAGTGCACATCACGCAATTGCTGCTTTATCTGCTCGGCGCCTCCGAAGGCGATAAGTGCCTGGCGACGGGCTTCGTCGGGTCCCAGGCCGCTGGCTATGTTTGCGTCTGTCAGTTGCTGGAGGTGAAAGGATACTTCGCTGTCAAAGCCGTTTTCGAGCTTGCCGGGCCTGCGTCTGCGCCAGTTCATAGGTTCTCCTTGCCAGGCCGCTACCGCGCGGCTGCCAGCACCAGTGCCACTGCTTCCGACAAGCGACGCCAGGTTGCTTCCTCGGTCGCGAGCTGTTTGCGGCCCACGCGGGATAACTTGTAGAACTTTGCCTGGCGGTTGTTTTCTGACTCGCCCCACTCTGACTCGATCCAGCCCCGCTGCTCCAGCCGGTGCAGCGCCGGGTACAGCGAGCCTTGCTGCACCTGCAACACCTCATTGGAAATCTGCTGGATGCGCTGTGAAATGCCGTAGCCGTGTATCGGCCCCAGCGCCACGACCTTCAAAATGAGCATGTCCAGCGTGCCCTGCAGCAGATCCGTCCGCTTCTCCGGGGACATGTGCTTCTCCTAGATGATCTACAAGTTGACGCACGCACCTGTAGATTGTCAAGGAGAGCAAACATGCGGCGCGATAAGTACGGGAGCAGTGAAAGACAATTACCGCGTCACGTCCGGCTGGGCGACTGGTCCTGTTCGGTGCCCCTGCTGCTGCCAATGCTGCTGCGAGTTGGCAACCAGCGCGCAACGGCAGAGCAGGCCAGGATCACCAGCAGAGGGTCCAGAGGATGGCGGTAGCCAGGGTCCAGGTGGGTCAGGTAGTAGGGGACAGGAAATACGGCCAGCACCAGCACATACAGGACCAGGCTTTGCTTGCTGCCAGGCTTGGCCTCCGTCGTCCTAAAAGCAAGGTACAGGCCCGCGAGAGCGAGCGAGGAAAGCGCGGTCAGGAAGAAGATGTTTGGAGGGTCGAGCGGCTCTTCCCGCAGGTACTCGGGGTTGACACTCCAGAAGCCGGTCCACAGGAAAACGACCCTCCGCACCGAACGGCCGAGATACTGCCTCGGGTGCTCGCGAAGATACGCAAGAGCCTGTGTGCGCTTGGCGGCCATGTACCCGGGCTCGCCCAGTTGCTCGAACTGCCGCCGCTCATAGTCGCTGCCGGACGGATGCTGGGTGCCATCCCACCAGTGCAGGCTGTTGCTGCAGTTGCCGATGCAGACTTCGGTCCACAGGCCATCTTTGAGCAGGACCGGCTGATGCAGCGTCCGCATGTTTCGCACTGACCATGGCAGGATCGTCAGCAGCATGGCAGCGAGTGCAATAGCGCCATGCGCCAGGATTGGGCGACGCTGCCGCTGCACGGCCAGCCAGATAGCCAGGAAGGGAACTATGCCCAGGATGACCGGGTTTGTCAGTGCGGTAAGACCAGCAAGCAGGCCCAGCAATGCCCACCACGCGACCGGCTGCTGCGTGCGCCCGTGCGAAGCCGCGGAGCCCAGCACCAGCACAAGCAGGAAGAGGAGGCTGAGCTCCAGGGCGACCGTGCCGTGATACCACATGGTTGCCGCGGAAAAGTTGATGGCGTTGGGAAAGAAGGCCCAGGTCCACGCGGCCATGGTCGCTACCCGCCGATCGAAGCTGCGGCGCGCAATCGAGTAGATCGGGATCGCAGTGAGCGAGGAAAGCAGCGTATTGCACGCGAGATAAACGAGTGCGGAGAGTTTCGAAGACACACCGAACGCCACAAAGATAGCAGCCAGCAGACAGGGATAGACCGGGGTAAGCAGCGCCGTGGGGCCGCTGTGCGTCCAGTAAGGATCAGCAAAGCCATGCCCCGTGGCGATCGACCGGGCGATGTGGCCTATCTCGTAGCCAAACTCCCAGTGATCGCGCCCGGGAGCGAGAAAGCTTTGGTAGACAAGAGCGACAACGACCAGGCGGACACACCAGCCAGCGGCGCAGATCCAGAAGAGTGTTTTCCAGACAGCGCGTTGTTTCTGCAGGGCCGCCACTCACCCTCACTCGATCGGATACAAAATTCGTATCGCCAGGCGAGAGGCTTGCATACCCAACTGCAAACTCCGCCCGCAAAGCTCGTGTAGTGTACAGGCGCGCCGGCGTACACCTGCCAGGCGAGTGAGTGGGTTGTCTATGGCGTCAACACAGGAGTGGTTCAGTGCAAGCAGGAATACGTGGTACCGACTGCGGCCCGGGCCGCCAGTCCATGGCGGGCGGGCCGCGCAGGGCCTAGCGGCCTTGCTTCTGGT
>CAXTEW010000020.1:0-19978 GCA_964243175.1 uncultured Acidobacteriaceae bacterium | reverse complement strand
TGTCCCCCAGTACTACGGCTATCCTGACCAGGCCGCGGCGGTCGTTACTTTCCTGCAGAATGCTGTTTTCAGCGTGGATATTTTTGGCCTGCAGGCCATGACACCGGCGGCGACAACCTCAGCCGCGACCCCGGAAACCGCAGCGGCGACAAAGCCTGCCACTCTTCCGGCTCCTGCGCAGTCCAGACCCGCGACCCTGGTCGCACCTGGCGCACTGGCTGCATCCCCGCTGGTCGCTCCCCTGGGTCAGTCGACATACGAGCTCGCTCCCAATCAATACGTGGTGCTGTCAGTCGTGATCCAGAACAAGGGCATCGCGCATAGCCATGTGCCGGAGCAGCGCGACATGTATGAGAGCTGGGTTGACTTCGCTGTGAAAGATGCGGCGGGCAAGACGCTGTCAGAAAGCGGCGCAGTCAAGCCGGACCACTCCCTTGATCCGGCGGCTCACTCTTTCACCAACCGCCTCATCAACAAGCAGGGCGACCTGAACGGTCACCACGAAGTCTGGGACAACCGCGTCGTCGCTTATAACAACACGATCCAGTCCGGGCGTTCGCAGCTGATCCGCTATGGCTTTACGCTTCCTGAAAAGATGGACGGCGGCGTTTCTGTAACAGCCACGGTGCGGTACCGGCGCTTCAACCAGCACTTTATCGACTTCGGCACGAAGCAGGACGAAGGCAGGCATTATGGGCAGCCCGTGGTGGACATGGTGAGTACGACGCGTACCTTGTTCGCCGGGGAGAACAAGCCGCCGGCGCCGGACAGCGCGGAGACCAGAAGCCAGAACGCGGAATGGATGCGCTGGAATAACTACGGCATTGCATTGCTGGACGCACAGCAGTATGCAGCCAGCGTGCAGGCATTTCTCCGCGTCGCAAGTCTGCGCCCTGACTACGCGGATGCTTACACCAACATAGCGGTCGCGGATATCCAGTGGGAGAAGTACGGGGACGCCCGGCCCAGCCTGCAGCGGGCCCTGCTGCTGGCGCCCGATAAGTCGACGCCGCAGGCACGAGCGCTCTACTACCAGGCGCTGGTTGAACGAAACGAGGGGAACGTGGATGGAGCGATCGCCGATCTCCTGAAAGTAGCAGCACTGTTTCCTCAATCGCGGGATGCGCATCGCGAACTGGGCTTCTCGTACTACCAGCAGCGCCGCTATGACCAGGCGCGTGCAGAATATGAATTGGTGCAGGACATCGACCCGGATGACCTGGCCGCGCACTACAACCTGGCTATCCTTTACCGACGCACCGGGCAGAAGGACAAGGCGCAGGCGCAGACCGCGTATTTCGCTGACCAGAAAGATGATCCCGCGGCCAGCGTGTACGCGCTCGAGTACCTGCGCAAACATCCAGACGTTGCCCAGGAAAGCGTGCCATGGCATGTTCATGATCTTGACCATGGTGGCTCGTCGATCAGCGACCCGGCCGCCCAGCCGCGCACTTTTAGCGCCACCATGCAGTGATGAAGGGTAGCTGGAGCATGGCGCTGCTATGTCTCTTCGTCGGCTTGCAGAGCCACCAGTGCGGCGCGCAGGCGGCGAGCGTCGGGGCAGGTACACACGCTGCGGCTGGCGCAGAGCTGTTCAAGAGTTCAGGGTGCAGCCACTGCCATGGCGACGCGGCGCAGGGCGGGGAAATAGGCCCCAGCCTTCTGGATGCAGGCAAGCGGCTCAAGCCGGATGCCATTCGGAGTCAGATTCATGATGGTGGCAAGGTCATGCCAGCCTTCGCAGAGATCCTCAGCGACGACCAGATCGCGGATCTTGTCACTTACCTGCGCACACTGCACCCGGCTCGCAGGCGTTCAGAACTTGGAGCGCGACCATAGTGAAGCCTGGCACTTTTCGCAGGATGCCTCGCTGTCTGCATCCACCAGCCTCGGTCGTGCTCTCTTCGATCGAGTTACACCGTAACGCAAATGTTTTCCGATCCTGGTCCACCGTCAAGAAAGAGGAGTTCACCATGAGTCAACGAGAGCGAGATGCTATCGACGAAGTATCGTTCACCGTGTGGGATCGGCGCCGCGTGCTGGGCAGTGCGATGCTGGCGCTTGCTGCGCTGGGGAGCACGCACGGAGTGCTGGCGCAGTCCGGTGGGGCACCGGCACATCCCGACGCAGCCGGTCCGCTCGGTCGAGACAAGGCACAGGCGCTGTTTCCTGCATCCGTCTTTTTTGCCGGCCGCGTCGCGCCGGTGCAGCAACGCAATACCAGTGGAGCCGGGCTGCAGCGCGGTCTGATGCTGGCCGGCCTGGTAGATACCTCCGGCTACAGCAGCGGGATACAGGAGCGATACCAGGCGTACCTGCTCCTCGATACACCAGTTTCTTTCGCAGGCAAACAACTGCGGCCCGGAGCGTATGGCTGTGGCATCGTTGGCACCCAGTTCCTGGTGCTTGACCTGGGCGCCAGCGAACTGCTCAGCTCGCCCGCGCATCGCGACGAGGCACTGAGCCGCCCCGTGCCACTGCAGGTTGTCGCCGACACATCTGCGGCCTTGTACCGGCTGTACTTCGGCCGCTCCTACGTGGTCTTCGGACCAGCCGCCGGCTGAGATTGAAAACGCGCCCGCAGGCCCGCGCAACTGGTCAGCGGGCGCGGGCGGTGTCCTTGATCGATTTATAGATTGCCAGCTCCCGTGCGGCGTCTTCGCTTTGTCCATTCCGGCGATACGCATTCTGTAACTGGTAGTGGATGTCATAGTTCGCCGGCTCGGTCTTTGCTGCCTCTTCGAGATGCACAATCGCCTGCGGCCAGTGGGATTGCGCCGCCAGAAGCTTGCCAAGCTGGTACTGCGCTTCTCCATTGCCGGGCTGTTGCTCGACAACGGTTGCGAGCAGCGACTGCGCCTCCTCATTCTGCGAAGTCTGAATGAGTGCATACGCGAGATAAAACTGCCCGTCTGCGTCGTTCGGCTCGAGCGCGAGCTCCTTTCGCAATTCAGGGATGGCGTCTGCTGGCCGGCTGAGATGGATCAGCGAGATCCCGATACTCTCGTGGACTTTCCTGAGCGAAGCATCCATCGCAGCAGCCTGGTTCAGGCAGGAAACAGCGTGCTCGTAATTTTCAGTCTGCTCGTATACCTGGCAGGCCAGTACCAGTTCTTCCGCAGGCAGATGGCGCGTCGTCAGGGTGTCGATGATCTTGTTTGCCTGCAGTGGCTCGGCGGTGTGCGCGAGAGAAAAGGCCCACGCATACGCAGCATGCGAGTCAGCGATGGCAACCTGTGGTGCCTGTGCAAACGCGGCGCTCGCCTCCTTGAACTGCTGCAGTGAAAAAAGAGAAAGACCAAGCAGAAGCCGGGCCTGGGTATCTCCGGGTGTGGCATCGAGTACAGAGCGGAACGAGGACGCGCTCTGGCCGTACTCTCCGAGCCGAAACGCAGCGAGCGCCTTGTTCTTCATCGCTCCGGGCGCGGTCGGGTCCCAGTGCGTCGCCGCGTCAAACAGCAGCAGCGCCCCGGCGTAGTCGCCCTGTGCACGAACCACTGCGCCACCCCAGTCGCTGTAGGTAAGTGCCAGCACGCGCCGCAGCTGCCCTTCGCTTGCGAGTGCCTGGGCCGCCCGGATCGGCGCCTTCGCGGTCCCGGGTGCAGCGCGTCCTTCTGAGAGCGCGACCGCGCGCGCGTCGCCGGGATCCGCTGCAGCGACATCACTGGCCAGTGCTTTTCCATTCGCCGCATCGCCGGACGCGGTAAGTTCCTCGGCAAGGTCAAGTTGCAGTGCGGGGGAGGGTTGCGTCGCAAGCGCGCTCTTGTACAGGCCCGCTGCTTCTGCATGGTTTCCTTCGCGCACCCGGAGTGCCGCTAACTGCGACAGCGCTTCGGCGATGACAGCGCGACTGCTCTGCACGATCGCCTCACTGTTTCCGGATGCGGTCGCTGCTCGCTCTGCATCCACCAGGGTCTGCAGTCGCGGCTGCCGGGCCGCGGCGTATGGCGCGGTCGGTGGTATGTAGGCGAAGCAGGATGGCGCCATGCTTGCGCCAAGCGCGCAGGCACTTGCCAGGCGCAGCCAGCTCTTATGAGAGCTGACACGTGTAGGTGCGTTCGTTCGATAGTCATGGGACAACAATAGGGAGAAAAACACAGCACCACCAGGAAGAAGTGTAACGCAAAAAACAACAGCAGGACTGGTGGTTGCCAGTCCTGCCGGGTAAGACGATCGCACTTCGGCGTTAGAAGTTGAAGTGGAGCGTGTACTGGATCTGCCTTGACGAGTTACCGCCAATCAGCGCAGTGGAAGCCCCAAAGCCGGTAGTCGCCGTCTGATTGCTGATGACGTTATTAGCCACGGAGCAAGGCTGGTACTTGCCCCCATCTCCCGGCGCGCCGCAGTTCACGCTCTGTTCGGGCGTAAAGTTGCCGCTGCTCGGATTAAAATTGGCGTGGTTCATGACGTTAAAGAAGTCCAGCCGAAATTGCATCGTCAGGCGCTCCTTGATGAGCCAGTTCTTGTCAACAGAGAAGTCGGTGTTGACATAGTTCGGGCCGCCGCAGTCACCCTTCGATGCGGTGTTGGCGGGGATCGTACCAATCTGGTACCCGACCAGCGTAAACGCATTCGGATTAACGATCTGCGATCCATTCCGGCCAGCCGTGCAGCTCTGGCCAGGGACGGCAAGCGGCCGCTGCGGCCCCGTGTAGCCCGTCTGTGCCAGCGCATTCAGTGCACCAGCCGTCGGTGTGATGAGCGCGCCGTTGCGCAGGTACGGCGTTGGGTTAGCAACGACGTTGGACGTGTTTTCAGAAACTCCTCCCTGGTAGATGGTGAAGGAGTTACCATTCGCTGCCGTGGTGATACCACTCAACTCCCACCGGCCAAGTGCCCCTTTCACAAGATCAGAGTGCGACGCGAGGGTCGGGAGATTGTAAATCGCATTGGCCACGAAGTTGTTAGGACGGTTGGTGTCGCCGTTGCCCCGATCCAGCCGTGGATCCGGATAGTAAGTCCGGGTGCTGTTGCTGGCGCTACCGCTCGAATCGTCGAGGATAATATCGGCGATCGAGTGCGACCAGGTGTACGCGGCAAGGAACTGGAGGTTGTGGACGCGAGTCTTAAGCAGTGTCTGCAAGCCTTCGTAGCTCGAGTTTCCGTCATGTGTCCACCAGGTCAGCATCCCGTAGTTCGAGTAAGGCCGGAAAGCATTCTGAGGGGTACCGGAAACAAAGGATGCCGCTTCCCAGTTCTGTGCGGGAATCTGGTTGATGTCCCACGAGGAGGTGAGGTGCTCGCCGCGGTTGCCGACGTAGCTGATGGAGAACAGCGAGTTAGAACTCAGGGATTGCTGGACGGTGAGGTTCCACTGCCAGGAGTTTGGGATCAGGTTGCTCTGGTCATAGCCGCCGGTTGGGCTGGCCGACCCTCCGGTCAGCGTAGCCGGTGTCGCACCAGCCAGCGTGCGGGCATAGCCGCCCTCGTTCAGGGAGAAGGGAGCGTTTGACACGAGTGTGTAACGAGATACGCGCTCGCGCTGGAAGAACTGCCCGCCGCCGGCGCTGATCACGGTCTTACCCGTACCTGCGGGATCCCAGGTGACGCCGACGCGTGGAGCGAACAGGTGATAGTTGACGTTCTGGAGATACTTGTTCGATCCCGGGGTGCCGAGAGAGAAGTTGGTACCGAACTTGGCATTGGACGCGCCGCAGGGATTGGTCCCCTTCACAATCAGGAGGCCGTTGCAGGCATCTGATGCGGGCAGGGCGGGGTTGTACAGCGAAGGCTGGAAGTTGGTCTCCTGCCCAGTCGGCTGGTAGGTTGGCGGCATGATCGAGTAGCGAACGCCGGCATCGATGGTGAAGCGTGGCGTCACCTTGAAGTTGTCGGTCGCGTAGAACTCGTAGTCGCGCCACCGCAACATTGCGCGCACGTTGGTCGACGTTTCGGAAAACAGGAAGACGTTGTTGGGGATGAGGAAATTTGCCAGGCTGTTACCGGTCGTGCTGCCACCATTTGCGGCAGTGGCGATGCCTGTATCTCCGCTACCGATGGAAGGACGCTCCGAGCTCGATGGGCCCGTATCCTCATCTTTGCCATCGTAGTCTAGGTTTACGCCGAATTTAAGAATGTTGCGGCTGAACACCTTCGACGCATTGTCCTGCACGCTGTAGAGGTTCAACTGGTTCTGCCATGGTGCGATCAGGGAAGTGGTATTGCCGCTGCCATAGTTACCCAGGTTGATCTGCGGCACGCCCAGCTGGGAGTGCTTGTCAGCGAGGGGGAACAGCGTCGGCACAGCAGCCGAAACGATCGGCAGCAGGCCCGGATCAGTGCCTCCCGCCGTGATGATAATGCGGTTGTTGGAGTACTGGAATGCCACATCATTGACCAGCGAGCTACTGATTGTCGAGGTGAGTCGGCCCATCAGCGACTTGGAAGGCTGGGCCCAGCTACTGTTCAGTGCCGGGAATGGATCATCGCCCCAGTACCCGGCGTTGTAACTTGGATTGCTCCAGCTGTCCTGAGTGTAGCGGCCTGTAATCACATTGCTCTTCGTCAGGTTGTAGTCGCCGCGAACGTTCTCTTCGCGCCAGTACAGGGCTGTCGGAAGTGAAACCGACCAGTTATCACCGTTGACCAGGTTTGTCCGCGTCGGCAAGGGGAAAAGTTGAAGAAGAGTCAGTGCTGTCGGGTCGACGGCAGCCAGCTTGTGCGGATTGCCGGGCGCCTGCAGTGCAGTGGGAATGACCGCCGCCGTCGAGCTGCAGGAGGTGGTTGTCCCGTTAAAGGACTGCGAAAAGTCGCCGCTCAATTCCAGAGCCGTCGGAACGCATTCGTTGATCGTCCGTCCGCGTATCTCGTGGTTCCATTCCTGACTGAAAAAGAAGAAGAGCTTGTCCTTCTTGATCGGGCCGCCAACCGAATAGCCCCAGTCATTACGCCGCAGCTTGTCTTTGCCGTTTTCCGGCAGCGTCGGGCTGGCGTTCTGCGCGGCGAAGTAGGTATAAGCATCCAGCTTGTCGTTGCGGCCGTCGTAGAAGAAGCTGCCATGGAACTGGTCGGTTCCGCTGCGGGTCACAATGCTGATGACCGCACCCGATGCTTGTCCATACTCCGCGCCGAAGCTGTTGGTCAGCATCTTGAACTCGGCAATGGCTTCGTTCGACGGGTAGATCAGGATGGTGCGGTTGGAGCCGACGTCGTTGTTATTTACACCATCGATGAGGAACAGGTTATTGGTCGTGGGATTGCCGTTGACCGACATATCCACGCCGCCCTGGAGACCCTTGTTCTTCGAGTCAAAGCCATTGGCGGCAGAAACGCCCGGCTGCAGCTGGGTCAGCTCAACGAAGCTGCGGCCATTCAGCGGCAGTTCCTTCACCTGGGTGCCATCAATGACCTGGCCCAGGGCTGCGCTGTCGGTCTGCACCTGCACGTTCGAGTCGCTCACCGTCACCTGCTCCGCAGCCGAACCGACCTGGAGCTGCGGGTTTACCGTATTCGACGTCGAAACGTCCACCACCACATTTTGCGTATCGCTTTCCTTAAAACCCGGTGCATTCACTACGACCGTGTACGTCGCAGGCGGCAGTTCAGCTACGGAGTATTCGCCGCTGCCATTTGTCGTCGCGGAGTGCTTTACGCCCGAAGCCGGGTCATTGACAGTCACCTGCACGTTCGCGAGCGCCGCTCCCGAGGTGTCCGTCACGACACCAGTGATGGAACCAGTTGTCTGTTGTGCATGCATTGAGCTCGCCACAAGCCCGACTGCGCAAAGCGTGGTAAAACTCCAACGTCGTGATCTTCTCATTCGTGGTCTCCAGAAAATAAGCCAGCGTGCGTGTTCAAACCACTTCTCATACAGAAAACCAAGGCCGCAGGGGGCTGCGTATGCTCCCAGGATTCCTGGTTAAAACTGTTTTCCAGCCCCCTTCCAACAGACAGGAGCTTGTTGTAAGACACTTCTCTACGGCGCGGCATGTATACAGGACCCGGCGAAGGCATGTCCATGGAAAAAGTGGGTCCCAGAGAGCGCACTCGGTTACGTATATCCGTCGTCCCCTAGAGTGAACTTCGCCCATAACACAGAAAAGCAATCACCGGTATCTCGATTCAGCCTTGCGGCCGCAGTTGGACTTAGAAGGTAACTGCGCACGGAGAGGCGACTGCGCCGGCTTAGTCTTCAACGCGAACTATAGCTATCTTAGAGGGACGGGCGGGGTGCGGTTTGAACCTGGCCACCGGATGGGGCTAAGGTGTCGCCGCATACATGTATGTGCTGCCCGCAAGGTGAGCGCACAGGGCGTCGCGGAAAGCCGCAAGGATGTCGTCTTCATCTCGCTGGCAAAGGCACGACGGTATCGTAAGCAGGAGAGTCCTGGCAAAGAGATCATCGGAGCGAGGGCAGCTCCCCCGCTGGTACGTGTACTCGGAACCACGGTTCTCTTCGAGAGTCCACGGGGTGCCGCGCGCGTCTGTGCCGACCTTGTGTACCAGCGCCGGAATATTGAAGTAGATATGTAGGCCATACTCCTCAAGGAGTACGTTGCTTGCTTCAGGATTCTGCGTGGTGATTCCGTGTGCGCGTGTTCGCTGGTTAATTCGTCGTGCCGTGGCGCGGTCCGGGAAGCTCGCAAGGAGAAAGCCACCAGTATCGCCATCGCTGTCGAGCAGTCGGCGCAGTTCCACTCCCGGGCAGGTTTCCAGCAGCTCGCGAATCCTGTTTCGACTGTGTCGCATACTCCGGATCACGTCGGGGAGCCGCCGTAGCTGTACGCGCAGCACAGCCGCACGCAGCTCATCCAGGCGGCAGCCCCGTCCCCACGCAAAAGCATCCTGGTCATCCAGCCGGAAGCTGTAGTTACTGTCGCGTGCATAGCCGGAGTCATGACATGCCTGCGCACGTCGATAGAGTGCGTCGTCATTGGTGACGATACAGCCGGCCTCTCCGCTCGTCATATTCTTGTTCAACTGGAAACTGAAGATGGCCATGTCACCGAAAGTACCTGTCTTGCGCCCATGGAAAGAGCCCCCGACACACTGCGCACAGTCCTCCAGCAGAAACAGGCCGTGGTCGCGGGCGATCGTGGAGAGTGTTTCGATGTCTGCCGGAGCTCCGTTCATATGCACGGCCACGATGCCTGTGGTTCGAGGCGTAATACAGCTGCGCACGGATACCGGATCCAGGCAGAAGGTATCATCGATCTCGGCCAGCACGGGGATGGCGCCCAGGTTGACGACAGCCGCGATGACTGACACCCACATGTACGCAGGTACGATCACTTCCTGACCTGGCCCCAGGCGCAGTGCGGAGAGTGCCGTATGCAGCGCTGCTGTCCCGCTGCTGACCGCAACAGCGTGGCGCACACCTAGAAACGTGCAGAACTCCTGCTCGAATGCACTCACTTCCCCCTGTGGATCGACGCCGTAGTACCGGTAGAGTGAACGGCTGCGACAGATGCGCAACACCTCCTCCTCCTCCTCCTGGCCCATGCGATGCACACCCGGGAACTCGTCCGGCAGGGGGTGCCGCCGCACCGGGACAAAGGGGGGATCAGTGATCATTCGCTCCACCTCGCCATTCTCGACGCCAGCGCCCAACCATGAGCCCGACACAGCACCTATCCGAGATGCCTGCA
This sequence comes from uncultured Acidobacteriaceae bacterium, assembly GCA_964243175.1. Taxonomy (GTDB): domain Bacteria; phylum Acidobacteriota; class Terriglobia; order Terriglobales; family Acidobacteriaceae; genus EB88. Next base: position 10,391 of record CAXTEW010000020.1, on the reverse strand, counting down.
GTTTTATTCTTGCGAACCAACGCCCGTCAACTACAACACTGTTGTCACAGCGAGGGGCTGCTGTGATAAAGAGGAGAGAGAGTGTGCGCTGTCAGGAACCAGGACCCCATGAATAACTCTCTGAAACGAGGACCGGCTCGGCATGCTTTCAGGAAGTCTTCGCAGACGGAGCTGTCCATACTGCGGCTGATCCACGCACAGACACAGACGTCGCGGGTAGAACTGGCCGAGCTATCCGGGTTGTCGACGGCCGCGATCACCGGTATTGTGAACTCGTTGGTGACACGCAACCTGCTGGTGGAGCAGCGGCAACGCGCGGCTATGGGCCGCAAGCGAATCCTGCTCGCCATGCGACCAGATCTGGGCTACGTGGCCGGGGTTGATCTGGGCACGGTGAACCTCCGGATTTGCATTACCGACTTTAACGGGACTGTAGTTGCGGGCAGGGAAGTGCCAAGTGAAATGTTCCGCGGGCGCACGGAAGTACTGGCCCGGGCCTTCGCGCTGCTGCGCGAGTTACTCACGCAGGCAGGTGTCGGTGAGGGTTTATTGAAGGGTATCGGGATCGGTTTCTCCGGCGTCATCGATGTAGCCCGGGGCATGATCCTGTCGTACCCGCGCCCCGGCCAGATCGAGCAATGGAAGAACACGCCCCTGCGCTCCATGGCGGAACAGGAGTTTGGGATCCCTGTGCTCCTTGAGGACAGCGTGCGCACCATTGCGACCATGGAAAGGCTGCACGGCAAAGGGCGCAACTACCAGAATTTCGTCTATGTGGATGTTGGTGTGGGCGTGGGTGCGGCGATCTTTATCGATGGCAGGTTGTACCGCGGGCATGGCGGAAGCGCGGGTGAGTTTGGCCACATGACGGTGGATGAAGACGGCCCGCTGTGCTGCTGCGGCAGCAGCGGCTGCCTTGAAGCTGTGGCATCCGGTGCAGCCATCATCGAGGGAGTCAAGACTGCGCTCCGACGGGGGGTGCCTTCCAGAATGACAGAGCGTGATGATTTCTCGATTGATACCATCACGCTGGAGATGATTGCAGAAGCGGCCGCGCTGGACGATAGCCTGGCCTGCCGTGCACTGAGTGAAGCAGCGGCGCATATCGGCGCAGCGGCTGCTGACCTGGTCAACCTCCTCAATCCGGCATCCATCATTTTTGGAGGAGCACTCTTTCGCGCTGCTCCGGAGATGCTCATCAGCAGCATCCGTTCGGCGATCCGGCACCGGGCCATGGCCAAGTCGGTCAGTGACGTCGTCATCCAGTCGTCGCCGCTTACAGAGGTAGCCGGTGCTCACGGCGCCGCACGGCTGATCGCGACCCAACTGGTTGAATGTATGTATCTCGACTCCAACACGGATGCAGCGACGGCCAGCACCGGGCAGAGTCTCTACAGCCTCTAGCGGATCGTTCCCTTACTCCACCGCGGTCCAGACGCCACCCTGCTCCTGGCTGCGCAGCATGGCCTCGATGATGCAGGCCACCCGGTAGCCTCCTGCAAAGGAGCATACTGTTGCTGGTTTGCTGGCAGCATCGCCTTGTGCGCGAACCCAGGTATAAGCATCCGCAATCACGTTGCGGAAGGCATCGGCCCAGCCTTCCTGGTGGCCTCCGGGAAGGTGCGCATAGGCGCGCGCCGCCGGGCTCAACAGGCCGGGATCTTTCTCGAGCACCGCATTCGCCGCAGTATGGGACCCGATCCACAGCTGGTTTTGCGCTTCCTGTTCCCAGCGCATGGAGAGCCGGCTGCCGCTGATCTCGAGCCGCAGGTCGTTCTTATGTCCAGGCAGCACTTGCCCAACGATGAGGCTGCCCCGCGCGCCATTGCTGAAGCGGAGCAGCACACAACCGAGATCCTCGCTTGCGATGGATATGCTTTGCTGGCCGGCGCTGCGGTCGACGCTGAAAGCCTCTGCTCGCTCGCTGCCGGAGTAGCGCGTCTTTACGACCGTGGTCAGCTCGGCGAGGACGGCCTCGATGCGCAGCCCGCTGACATACTCCACCAGGTCGCACCAGTGAGAGCCAATATCAGCCAGCGCTGAGCTCCGGCCGCCCTTTGCCGGGTCCATGCGCCAGGAGTATACCGCCGGGTCGGTCAGCCAGTCCTGCAGGTAGTGGCCATGGAGAAACCGTGGCTCGCCCAATGCGTCATCGGCCACTCGCTGGCGCATCTCCTGCACCATGGCGCTGCCGCGATAGTTAAAGGTCACCGCGTTCACGACTCCGGCCTCACGTGCCAGGTCCCGGAGCACAGCGCACTCGGCGGGGCTTTGCGCGAGCGGCTTGTCAGAGATGACGTGTTTGCCCGCCAGGAGAGCGGCGCGGGTGATCTCGAAGTGCAGGTGATTGGGCGTCGTGTTGTGGATGACGTGGATATCGGGATCCTTGAGTAGATCCTCGTACCGGCCGTAGGCCAGCGGTATATGCAGGGCCGCGGCCTTCCGCTCGGCAGACTGCTGCGTGGAGCCCGCGATCGCGATCACGTCGACATCGCCCAGGCGGCGCACAGCGTCGACGTGGTGTGTGGCGATAAAGCCTGGCCCGATCAACCCCATTCCAAAATTCTTCATCATCTGCTTTCCTATCAACTTTCTTGCGACAGAAGCGCGAACGCCGGAGCAGCGCCACTAGGCCTCGTCAGCGCTTTCCGTGACCCTGTTCCCACATGCCGCGGACGCTCCACTGTACCTGCTCGGCCGATTCTTATCGAGATCGCTTCGCGCTTCGTCTCGAATCGCCACTTCCAGCAGAGTTCACAAGTGAATGTACTCGCTGCGCCAGAGCCGGGTAGAGTCCGGGAACGTTCACTTCTTACATCTTCTGCTTGACAGCGGTTAGGTCCGGTCCCTAATGTCCTGTGCTGTTGAACCTGGAGGACTTTCCCGCATGGCGAACAAGCGTTCCGATACGAAAAAACAGCGTCTCTTTCCCCGGGGCGCCAGTCCCTGCGCGTCGCGTCTGCCGTCGACGGCTCTCGCACCGACCGCCTCGAGCGGCGCGGGCGCCGGCGTCCGCGGCTTTGCGTTCCTGCTTGCGGGCACGGTTCTGCTTGCCGGCTCCATGACCATGCCAGGGCGCGCTCAGACGACGACCGGGTCGATCTACGGAACGGTCACAGACCAGGGAGGGAACCTGGTTCCGAACGCCGCTGTCACCATCACCGAAGTGCAGACCGGCATCACGCACACCGTCCAGACTAACGGCTCCGGGAACTATGTCTTTCCCTCGGTGGCAGCAGGGGATTACAAGGTCGCGACCGCGGCGACCGGCTTCGGTACACAGACACAATCAGGCCTGCACGTCGATGCCAACCAGAATGCGAATGCCAGCTTTGTTCTGGCGGTCGGTTCCCAGAGTCAGAATGTTACCGTCACCTCGGGAGTGACGCTGGTCGACACCCGTGAGTCGCAGCTTGGAGAAACGGTTGACCAGACGCGTATCGAAGACCTGCCTCCCAACGGCAGAGACGTATCGAGCCTGGTCCAGTTGATCCCTGGCATCACGGCCTACGGTGCACAGAACCCGGGCGGCAACCAGTACGGCACCACCTTCAGCGTCAATGGCTCGCGCACCAACGAAGACTCCTTCTATCTCGACGGCGCCTTTGATACCTCGCTGTTTATCACTGGCGGCAACCTGCTGCCCAATCCTGACGCCCTGCAGGAGTTTCGCCTGCTGACAAACAACTTCGACGCAGAGTTCGGCCGTTTCCCTGGCGGCGTCGTGAACGTGCTTACCCGCTCCGGCACAAACTCCTTCCACGGCACCGTGTATGACTATCTGCGCAACAACGACCTGAACCTGAAGAACTACTTCAACACAACGATTACGCCACTCAAGCAGAACCAGTTCGGCGGCACCATCGGCGGCCCTATCCTGCATGACAAGGCTTTCTTTTTCGGGTCGTACGAGGGCCTGCGGATTACCACCCCGACCATCATCACCACGGGCAGCCTGACGACGCCAACCCCTGCAGAAGCAGCCGGCAACTTCTCCGCGCTCAACCCTAGTCAGTGGCCGATGTTGAACGGCGTGCCGTACAGCTGCAATGGTGTGCAGGGAGTTATCTGCCCGAACCTGCTTGACCCAGTGGCGCAGAACCTGCTGAAGCAGGTACCGCTCGCGAATCCTGTAACCGGGCAGACGCCGCAACAGTCCGCTTCAGGAAATACGTCAGCCAATCAGTACTTAATTCACATAGACGACCAGATCGCCCCCAGCCACCAGCTTTCCGGCATGTTTTTCCAGTCCAAATCAAACAACAACAACCCGAACCAGGGCGGGAACCAGATACTTGATTACAGCGGCGGCACCAGCACCGATAACCAGACCAACGTAGCCATCACGGACGTGTGGACGATCTCGCCGACCAAGCTGAACACCTTTCGCCCCTTCTACACGCTGAACCACCTGAACCTGAGCAACCTGTACACCAACAACACTGGCTGGAGCCAGTACGGCAGCCAGACAGGCCTGGGCGCGCTGCCCGCCACGCAGCCGCAGATCGCGATCAACGGCTACTGGACGATGGGCATGGGAGCCGGAGGGCCGGATAACCTGCACCAGCAATCCTTTGGCGCGGAAGATACCTTCAACTGGAGTGCAGGGAACCACGCCGTGAAGCTCGGCGGTTCGTTCTTCTGGAACCGTTATGCTGAGCAGGGGGAATACCTCGGCACCGGCGAGGCTACTTTCTCTGGCTTCGCGACCGGCAATGCACTGGCTGACTTCCTGCTGGGACGTGCCAACACCTTCCGGCAGAACAACGGCGCAAGCCACAGCCTGCATGATCCCGCACCGGCGCTATTCGCGCAGGATGACTGGAGAATCACGCATAAGTTGACGCTCGACCTGGGCGTGCGTTGGGAGGTCTACGCTCCGTTCACCGGGCAAAACAATTTCGGTACCTTTGTCCCGAACGTCGAATCGACGCGCTTTCCTACTGCGCCGCTTGGCCTGCTTACCTCGGGTGACCCCGGCGTACCAGATGGTATTACGAAAACGCAGTGGACCGCGTTCTCACCCAGGGTAGGCTTTGCCTATGACGCTTTCGGCAATGGAACGACGGCACTGCGCGGCGGCTATGGAATCTTCTACGCCTCGCGTGCTGTGAGTCTCAGCACTAACCCGGAACAGCAACCCTTCATCCTGGATAACACCATCTCCGCAACGCCAAACCTTGTGCAGCCCTACGGCTCGGTCACCGCTGATCCTTTCCCCTATACCGTGAATTTGCAGAACCCGGTCTTCCACTCGGGCGCAACGCTGAGCAGCATTCCGCTGGGTGCTACCGCGCCCTATGTCCAGGAGTACAACCTGACTGTGGAACAGCAACTGGGCCGCGACTGGGGCCTGCGCATGGCGTATGTCGGCAGCGTGTCGCGCAAGTTTTATCTGTCGCGCGACGAGAACGAGCCGATCTACATCCCGGGAGCAGGGACATCGACCGCAGCCCTCAACGCCAGGCGGCCTTACCAGCCAACCCCGGCCACTTACACCTTTGGCGCGATTGTAGAAAATGATCCCGCCGGCAACGGTAGTTACAATGCACTCCAGGTCACGCTGACACGCCGCTTTGCACACGGTTTCTCACTGCTGGCCAACTATGTGTGGGCCAAGTCGATTGACATCAGCTCAGTGGATCCATCAAACATCACCCTTACTCTCTCGAACCAGAACGATATCTCGGCGGATAAGGCGCGGTCCGACTACGACGTCCCGCAACGCTTTGTCGCGTCCTACCTTTGGAACACGCCGCATGTCAATCGCTACGGCTTTCTAGGCCGGGAGGTGATCAGCGACTGGCAGTTGAACGGCATCACCACCCTGAGCACAGGCACCCCGTTTACTGTCACCTCCGGTATTGACTCGAACCTTGACAGCGTCCTGACCGACCGGCCAAACACGGTTGCCAATCCTGTCATGCCAGGCGGCAGAAGCAGGCAGCAGAAGATCCAGGAATTCTTCAACACCGCCGCTTTCGCGCAGCTGCCTGCCAATCCTGTGAATCCCTACGGCAACACGGGGAGAAATTCGTTGATTGGGCCGGGCATCGTGAACACCGACTTTTCTGCATTCAAGAACCTGCCGATCTACAAGGAATCGATCCTCCAGTTTCGCTCCGAGTTTTTCAACTTCTTCAACAACGTCAACCTCGGCAATCCGACCTCGGTGCTGACCAGCCCGCTGTACGGCAGAATCAGCAGCGCTGCCAACGCCCGCATCATTCAATTTGCATTGAAGTACTCCTTCTAGTGCATAGCAGCACTCCGCGGCCTACACTGGGCGGAGGCGACCAATACCCGGCCAGGCACGCTACACACTGGGCGTAGAAAATCGAGAAGGAGTAGTACATGAGCTTTGCCAAAACAATCCTGGGTGCATGCAGCTCCCCTTATTTCAGGTTTCGCCCGCGGCAGCTGCACTTGTCACTGCTCGCCCTGTGCATCGCCGCGCCTGCGATGGCGCAGGAGTCTGATCACCTGCGCAGCCACCTCTTTATCTACGATCTACGCGACGGCTCCTCTCACCAGGTCTTTACCGCGGACACGGTCTGGGAGGCGCCGAACTGGTCGCCGGATGGGCAATACCTGATAGCCAACAGCGGCGGCGCCATCTACAAGCTGGCCTTGACACCGGGCGGAACAGCGGAGCCACAAAAGCTGCAAATCCCGGCCGGCTATCGCTGCAACAACGACAAGGCTCTTTCACCCGATGGCACCAAGCTCGCGTTCTCGGCGACCCTGGCACCAGCCAAGGGATCGCAGGTTTTCCTTGCGAACGCAGACGGAACAGATGTGAAGCTGATGGCGACCGGGGTTCCAAGCTACTTCCATGGCTGGTCGCCCGACAATAAGACCCTGGCTTTTGTGGCGCAGCGGAATGGCAGCGGCCAGTACGATATCTATCGCATGCCGGCGGCCGGTGGGGCAGAGCAGCAGCTTACCTCCAACATCCACCAGGATGATGGGCCTGATTACTCGCCAGACGGAAAATGGATCTATATCAACTCTGATCGCTCAGGTAAGGAAGCCGCCTGGCGCTTCCCGGCGAACGGCGCAGGGCCGAACGATCAAAAAGCCGAGATGGTTGTGAGCGACGGGCTGGAAGACTGGTTTCCGCATATCTCGCCCGATGGCAAGAAGCTTGTCTACATCGGCTATCCTGCTGGCACGCCGACGCATAACCCACGCAACGTACATATCGAGTTGAAGCTTGTGCCCATCGACCACAATAAGGTAGCCGGGACCCAGAAGACGCTCATACAGGCTACCGGGGGACAAGGGTCCATGAATGTGAATTCGTGGTCGCCGGACTCGACCCGCTTTGCCTATGTCACCTATGAAGCGATTCCATGAACAACGCCGGCTGTGCTCAGCACGTGTCTCACATCGACTATCGTTGCGATCAATCCCCGGTGTACGGAGATAGACAATGAACTTACGCGTTTTCCCTGGAGCGCCTGCGCAGACCCTGGTCGGCACGGGCACACCCACGGCCCGTGCGGCTCGTCCTGGTGCAAGGTCGCTACGCTTGGCTGCACTTGGCTTGCTAGCCTTCTACGCGGCGCCGCCGGCAATGCATGCGCAGGCTGGCGCCCCGCCCGCAGTTCCTGACTGGGCGCAGCCCGGCTCGGCGACTCACGTGCAGGTGCCGCCGCCGGTAGATTTCCACCGCGCCAGCCGCACATCCGATACACCGATAGGTCTGTTCGATGGCCAGTCGGATATCGGTGCAGCCGTGGTTCCTGGCAGCTCATCCTATGAGCCAACGACGAAGCAGTACACCGTCACCTCCGCTGGCTATAACATCTGGTACACACGCGATGAGTTTCGCTTTCTCTGGAAGAAGCTTTCCGGCGACTTTTCTCTAGCGGCAGATGGGTCTTTTCCCGATGCAGCAGGATACGGGGATCGCAAGGTCGTGCTCGTTATCCGTCAAAGTCTCGATGATGATGCCAAGGAAGCCATGATCGGCGAGCATGGGGTTGGCATGATTCACCTGGCAGAGCGCACCGACAAGGGCGGCTCGATGAAGGACCTTCAATACCGATTCGGAGGGCTGCTGAATGGTGTGCATGCCAAGCGCATCGGCATACAAAAGCAGGGAGATTCCGTGTCGATCTTCGTCAGCCTGCAAGGGGAACCGATGCACCAGCTGGGGCCATCGGTCACACTCCATTTCGATGGGCCCTACTATGTGGGGCTCGGCTTCTGCTCGCATCTGCCGGCGACGCCGGACAGCGGCGTGTTCTCGCATGTTGCTCTTGAGAACTCGGCAGGCAAGGTGGAGTGACGGAGTATTCGCATAGCAGGCAAGCTCGATGTATTGAGGAGGGAATCAAGGCCACTGGCCAGTCGTGCTTGCGTCGGTTAACGTAGAGCCAGGAATCTCAATCCATAAAGAAGGATCATGATGAAACGGCTTTTCTTTTATGCGACACTCGCGTCGGGCGTGGTCGCCGCTATCCTGATGTATCGTCGAGGCGCGTCCGTGGCGACGATTGCTCAACAAACCATAAAGGATCCAGTGGGTGCACTGACTTCTGAGCTGAAGGCCGCACTGTAGTCGCAGCCCTCAGCTTTCCCCTGGAGTCTGGCCGGCGCGGGAGCATGCCTGGCTCTCCTGCACCGGCCGGGAATCCCGAAGCCGCTAAGCGCGACTGTAGAACTCGCGGGTCTCGGTTGTTACCTTTATCTTTTCGCCTTCTTTGATAAAGAAAGGTACGCGAATCGCAAGCCCGGTCTCGAGTGTCGCTGGCTTGGTCACAGCGCCACTCGCCGTGTCTCCTCGTACACCCGGCTCGGTGTAAGTCACCGTCAGCTCAACATGCGTCGGCAGCTGCAGCCCGATGGGGTTGCCGTTGTAGAGGTCGATCTGCAGGATCGCTCCTTCAATGAGAAGGTCGAGCGCATCACCGACCATCTCGGTTCGCAGCGTCAGCGTCTCGAAGCTGTCCTGATCGAGGAAGTAGGAACCCTCGCCATCCGTGTACAGGTAGGCTGCTGGCACGGTCTGGAGGTCCGGCTCCTTGAACTTGTCGCCTGCCTTGAAAGTCTTGTCGAATACAGCGCGTGTCAGCATATTGCGCATCCGCAGGCGCACCAGGGTCTGGCCGCCTCGCGCCGTCGGCGTGGAGATCTCAGACTCGAGGCAGTAGAAGGGAGTATTTTCAAACTCGAAAAACATCTTGCGCTTGATAGCGATCGCGTCAATCAGGGAAGCCATAGTTCCTCAGGGAGAGTGTTATCAGGCACTGCCAGGTCGCCGTCAGACGGGAGAGCCTGGTAAGAGCGTCTTCTAGAAAGTAACAGGCCTCAAGCCACGCTTGAGATTGCGGGAGCGCCAGATTCTCAAGTCGGTCGCCTGAGAAACTAGCGGGCCTGGATAACCAACGGTTATGCTGTGTGACTGGCTGAAAGCCTCCGCAAATACGCGCCGTCCCAAAGCCAGTAGCGGTCCACAGTCCACCATACTCAGGCAGAGACCACTGCCAGGCTGGTAGTCAGGCGAATACACCGTGTAATCCACTCTTATCTTTCAATCGCCATCGATACAGCCTCAAGGGTGCATGAACCCTGCGAAAGCCCAGTAGGATCAAGGGCTTCAGAGAGGGCAAAGAGCGAGTCGTGCTCCTACGTGACGTCAAATATCGGCAGGTGTAGCACAGAATACCTGTTATCGGACACGATCATCTCCACTCCTGTACGCCGCCTAAAGCACCGGCGCAACCTATTCCCAACCCATTCTCCTCTCGCGCGCCCTCTACGCCCCGGCGGCTCCCCCGGCCTCCTCCAGCAGCACTCTCTGCTGTAGCAGATCCAGCAGCATCATCTCCTCCCGCCGCAGCGCATGGGCTTGCTCCTCGATTTCTTCTTCCAGTTCGCGCTTGGCCGCGCTGATCGTCATACCGCCCAGGTAGGCCTCCAGCACAGCCGGATGCACGTAGCACTTGCGACACACCGAGGGCGTGTTGCCCAGGCGCGCCGCCACCGCCGTAATCGCCTGCACCACATTCTTCTTGGCCTGGGTCTCGGACGTAAATGGCTCAAACTCGCGCAGCATGTCACAGGCCAACACCGACCCGGCCCACGTCCGGAAATCCTTCGCCGTAAAGTGCTGCCCCGTAATCTCCTGCAGGTACTCATTCACGTCAGACGAGTCGATACTGTGCGGCGTGCCGTCGGCATCGAGGTACTGGAATAATTCATACCCGGGAATATCGGCACAGCGCTTGATGATGCGTGCCAGTCGTTTGTCCTGCAGATTGATCGTGTGATGGACACGGCTTTTTCCCTGGAACGTAAAGGTAACAGTGGAACCACTTACCTCCACGTGCTTGTTGCGCATGGTGGTTAGTCCGTACGACTTGTTCTCGCGCGCGTATTCA
>CAXTEW010000019.1:0-20586 GCA_964243175.1 uncultured Acidobacteriaceae bacterium | reverse complement strand
GCCGAGGTGTACCGGCAACAATGCGCCAGCTGCCACGGGCTCTACGGCCGTGCCTCTTTGTATGGCGCGAATATGTACCCCAGCGCGCCGCAGCTCTGGGCTCCTCATGGCCACGGCGTGGTCGGGGTCAGCGACGATCCCCCAGGTGAAACCTACTGGAAGGTCAGGAACGGGATCCGGCTATCCGGGATGCCCAGCTTCGGCAAGACCCTGAACGAGGAGCAGATGTGGCAGGTCACCATGCTGCTGGCGAGCGCCAACAAGCCGCTGCCAGCCGACATCCTGACCGTCCTGAAACAGCCGTTGATCGCCGATGTCCGTGGTCCCGGTGTTCCCGGTGCAGCGAACGGGCCTTCCGCTCCGGTCGTGTTCCCCGTGCAGCCGCTGCCCACCCAATAGGCGCCGGCTAGTACTTCGATTTGACCGTGTAGGTGATCCCGGTCGTGAACTGGAACGAGTTCCGCGTCGTCGGCGGCACCGCGGGCAGCGGATCGTCCAGGTAGCTGTCGATGGTGCCCAGCGTGAACGCGACGTTCTTATAGAAGGGAAAGGTAAGCGTGTCGGTTTCGCTCGCCGAGTAATCACGGGGTACGTTGTACGCCGGCACGAACGAGAGCTCCTGGTTGAAGACCAGGCCACGCGGCAGCTTCAACGCGTAGGTGCCTGAGAAGGTCGAGCCGACCAGGTTCTGGCTGGTTCCGGTGGCATTGGTAATGTAGGTCTGCTTCTCGTACTGCAGGGTTCCGCGCAGATCCAGCTGCTGGCTGGGGCGCTTGATCGCTGTAAACCCCATGCCCAGGCCATACACCTGCTGCAGATCCAGCCCCTGCGAATAGTTGTGGTCAAAGGCAGTCTGCCCCAGTGCGTAGAAGCGATTCGAGAGGTACTCGTCCCGCTCCGCGTCGGCATGGAAGATGGAGGTCTTGGTGTAAGTAGCCGCGACGAGCGCCCCCGCGATCACATACGCCGGCTGCGTGATCTTGCCGTAGGAGCTGGAGAAATCAGCCGTCGTGCGGTTGCGCGTAGCCAGCCAGCTGACCGTCGGCACCGTGCGCGCCAGGGTGATGGCGCTGGTGTAGGTCTCCTGGTTTTCTGTTCCCTTCACCAGCGTGACCCCCACCGTCGCGCTGCCGTTCCACCCGGCAAAGAAGTTGGGTTCCTCGCGCAGCTGCCGGTTAAAGGTCTGCTCGTCCAGGATGTACTGCGCATTCTTGACCGGGATCGGTTGTGGCGCGGCAACGACCGCTTCCCCCCTAGCGACCCTGGCTTCGGCCACCGGCGCGGGCACATTGCCCGGACTGACGGTGAGCCTATCGCCCTCAACGGTGATCTGTCCGCGCGCGGCATCCGCAACAAAATGGTGGAGGTCCACGCCCGGCTTGTTTTCCAGCACGACAAAGCCGCCCTGCGTATGCAGGCTCTTGATCTTGCTCCATGGAATTGTCAACTCGCCCAGCTCATCGGACTGGAAGGTCACGGTGCCCGAGACTTCCCGCGTCAGCCTGCCGCTGAGCGTATCTCCGTTGACGAAGGTCAATGTGTCGGGTGGCGCGGTAGGCTTCACCATCGGGGCTGCTTCTGCGGCCAGCGAACAGGCGCCTGGAGTGAAGAGCCAGAGCAGCAAAAGGCGCGCGGAAAGAGTACTTCGAGCAAAAGCCATAGGTATCGTCATGATTCGAAAGCGCATCCGGCTGCAATGCTTTCTGATGGTACCCTCCCCGCTACCGGCCCACGGGCAGCGCAACAAGCGAATGCGAAGTGGGTACCTTGCTAGTCGCGACCCTGAGCAACTGCCACCGGGCGGGGCCGGTTACTTGCCGGCGCCGGAGTTACTTCAAGAAGGCCATTTCATAGACCATAGTTCCGTTGACACGGACCCGATGCGTCACCCATAGTGGCCTTCCCTGCCGGCGGTTTTACATAGCACCCCCACCGTCCCGTAGGAGTCGGAACCCGCGCAGCGCGCCGGTCTGGTGTGCCCCTGGTCTGCTTCCAGGCCATCTTTCTCCCGCCTGTTAGCGACAAGGAGAAAGCATGTTCGCGAAAATAGCCTGGAGCTGCCTGGCGCTTGCCTGCGCCCTGATCGGAACCACCACCGCCCATGCTGCTGATCCCGAGCATCCGACGGCCACCTTTACCGTGTCATCCACCACGGCCATCCCGGGCCGCGTCCTGGCACCCGGCACTTACTCGATCCACGTTGTCGATCACCTGTCCGACCGCTACATCCTGCGCGTGGAGGGACAGGGCGGCAAGGATAAGACGCTGTTCATCGGCATCATGAACAAAGCCGCTGATGGCATGAGCTCAGCCTCGAAGTCGGGTGAGGTCAAGTGGACCAGCCCGGCGAACGGAGATACCTATCTGCGCGGCTGGAGCTTCGCCAGCCTCCCAAGCCCGCTTGAGTTTGCGTACCCGAAGGCGGATGCCGTGGCGGTTGCCAAGGCGAACCAGGCGCAGGTTCCTGCCATCGATCCCGAGTCAGAAGGGATGGTGAAGACAGCGGGCCTGTCGACAGACGAGATGCACATCATCACGCTGTGGCTTCTGACCCCGACACACGTTGGCCCGCAGGATGCCGGGGGCATCAAGGCGGAACGCTTCCAGGCAGCCGGGGCGCAACATGCGGCCGCCGGCGGGCAGCAGCTGGCTAGCGCTACTCACAAGCCGGCCAAGCTGCCGCACACCGCGAGCGACCTGCCCTGGCTCTGGCTGGTCGGCTCGCTTTCGCTGGCTGGTGCCCTGGGTATGCGTGGGCTGCGCCGTGCGAGCCTCTCGTAGCCTGCAAACCCACCGGCTGGCAGAGCGTGTGCTCTGGCTTGTGGGGCTATGCTGCGCAGTCATCCTGGGCTGTGTATACGGGCAGGCGCATGCCGCGGGGAGGCAGGCTGCGATCCTTAGCGCGTTGCCAGCGGCAGGCGCGCCTGCACCTCGACCCGTAGCGACCCCGGGCACTATCATGGGCCGTATCAGCATTCCCTCGCTTGGGCTCTCTGTGCCCGTACTGGTGGATGACGAGGACAATAGCCTCCGGCGCGGGATCGGACACATCCCTGGCACCGCGCTGCCCGGCGGCCTGGGTACTGTGGGATTGGCCGGGCATCGCGACACCTTCTTCCGTCCGCTGCAAAAGATCACGCCAGCGATGCAGATCGAACTCTCGCGCGGGAACGAACTGTTCCGCTACAGCGTTGACTCGACGGAAATCGTGCACCCGGAAAACGTGCGTGTGCTCGACACGCAGGACACTCCAGGGCTGGTGCTGGTCACGTGCTACCCCTTCCACTACATCGGCGCCGCGCCCCTGCGCTTCGTGGTGCACGCTCACCTGCTGTCGCTCACCCCGGAAACGGCTAGGTAGACCGCCTGCGCGGCTTGCGGTCACTTCGTGACGGGTGTACCTCCCTGCGAGAAAAGACAACCCAACGAGTACACGTCACGAAGTGACCGCCAGCCGCGCAGGCGGTCTATCGCTGGTATGAAAACGCCTGAACCGCCCCGGCGACCTGCAGGGCATAAACTAGGTACATGTCACTCACCCGCGAACAGGCACTCGACTACTTCCAATCAGACGACCTGCTGGGCCTCGGCATGGATGCCGATGCCATGCGCCGCAAGCTGCACCCTGAGGGTGTGGTGACATACATCATCGATCGCAACATCAACTACACCAACTTCTGCACGGAGTACTGCACGTTCTGCGCCTTCTACCGGCCGCTGAAGGGCAAGCTCGCGAGCGAAGGCTACATCCTTGATTTCGAGACGATCTACGCGAAGATCGCGGAAACGCTCGAGATGGGCGGCACGGGCGTGCTGATGCAGGGCGGCATCCATCCCGACCTGAAGATCGACTGGTTCGAGCGGCTGCTCTCGGGCATCAAGCAGCGGTTCCCTTCGATCTGGCTGCACTGTTTCTCGGCTTCCGAGATCCTGGCTATCGCCGAGTACAGTGATATCTCCCTCCGCGACACGATCATGCGCCTGCGTGATGCAGGCCTCGACTCGATCCCGGGTGGCGGCGCCGAGATCCTGGACGATGATGTCCGCAAGCGGATTGCCCGGCTAAAGTGCCGGACCGAGGACTGGATCGCGGTGCACCGCACGGCGCACGAGCTTGGAATGCGCACGACGGCCACGATGATGTTCGGCGTGGGTGAGGATTACGAGCAGCGGGTCAACCATTTCGAGGCCGTGCATCGCTTGCAGGAAGAGACCGGCGGTTTCACCGCGTTTATCCCGTGGAGCTTCCAGCCGAACAACACGGCGCTGGGCGGCCGCGGCTGGGAGGAAGCGACGGCGGTCGATTACCTCAAGGTGCTGGCCATCTCGCGGCTTTACCTTTCGAATATCGAGAATGTGCAGTCGAGCTGGGTGACGCAGGGCTTGAAGGTGCTGCAGATGGGCCTGCGCTTCGGTGGCAACGATGTGGGTTCAGTGATGCTCGAGGAGAACGTGGTGCGCGCGGCTGGCACCGCGAACTGCACGACAGAGGAAGAGCTGCGGCGTGTGATCCGTGACGCTGGCTTCAACCCGAAGCAGCGCGACACGCTCTACACGACACTTTTCCTGAACTAGCGCGGCGATCCGAAACACGCCAGAATAAGACGTGGAAAGCCGTCTAGGCGAGCGGCGAGGCGGTTCCTTGCATCCCCTTGCGCAGGAACACGGTCGCTTCGGGGTTCTGGTTGTAGCGCTCGCATATCTGGTACCCGCGCCGCGCGTAGATGCGCAATGCTTCGGTGAAACTATCCTTGCTATCGAGGTAAACCCACGCGAACGCAGCCGCATGCGCATATGCCTCCATGGCATCGAGCAGCGAGTCTGCGATGCCCCTTCCGCGAAACTGGGGACGGACAAAAAGCCGCTTGCACTCCACTGCACCCGCAATTTCAGGCAGAGGCCGCAGCAGGACACAGGCCGCCGGCACGCCTTCGACATACGCGATCCAAAGGGCAGACGCGCCGCCCGCGAGATAACCCTGCAGCACTTCTGGCGAATCGCGGTGCACGAGGCCGATCGCTTCCGAGTACTCGTCGAGCAGGAGCGCGGCGTCGGCGTGCTGCCCGGCAGAGGCCCGCAATACGCTGACACCATGCGCTCGAGACTCCGAAGAAGAGAGCCGATGCGAGGTGCTCACAAGCTCCAGCGCAGCCCGCAGTTAGCGCACGCGGGCGGAGGCGCCGAGGTCAACAGACCTTCGCGGAAAGCCTGGTATTGCGGGCCATTCCAGACATCACGCAGGGTGTTCTGGGTCGCGTCACCCAGCGTAAAGCTGCCGTAGCCCTTCATGCTGAACGGCGCGATACAGCATGGCAGCACCCGGCCGTTTGCCGTGATGTACATCAGCGACCAGGGCCTGCGGCACAGCGACCAGGGGTTATCTGTCCGCTGCATCCGAATCGATTCCCCAGGGTCCACAGCGCCCGAGGCTGAGAACATCACGCCCAATCCCTTCGCCACCGTGTCCGCCTCGCGGATCAATTCTTCTTCACGTGCTGTCGTGTGCTCAAACAGCGCCGACTCGGCCCGCGCCAGCGACTGGTCACTCATCGGGTCGTCGAAGAAAACCAGCCGCTGCAGGTACACCTCGTAGACGCCGATGCGGTGCGCCAGGCGCACAAAGTCGGGCAGCTGGTCGACCGTTTCGCGCAACCCTGTCAGCCACAGGCTGACCCGCGGCCGGGGGGCGCCAAGCACGCGCTGCAACTTGGTGAAGTTGCCGACGTTGGCCACAATCTTGTCGAAGAAGTCCTTGCCGCGCACCATCTGGTACACGGTCGACTCGGCGGCGTCGAGCGAGACGCGCAGCTCATCGAGACCCGCATCGATCAGCGCGCGGCCATTGGCATCGTTCAGCAGCGTGCCATTGGTATTGAACAGCACGTAGATGCCGCGATCCTTCAAGTACCGGACACGCTGCGCAATATCCTTGACCAGCATCGGTTCGCCGATACCGTGCAGCACCACGCGCGCGATCTTCGGGTACTGGTCGATCAGCGTTGTGAACAATTCCCACGGCATGTCTGCCTCGGGCTCCAGCTGCTCATACGTGCGCGGGCAGGTGGTGCACAGCAGGTTGCAGCGATTGGTCGTTTCCAGGTACAGGCACACGGGCTCCTGCTCGGCGACCGCCGACAGCTCGGACTGCGAACCGGGCTTCTGGAAGTACCGCCGCATGGGATTCTTTTCTTCCTCGGCGCGCTGCGCTTCGGGTGAAAGCCGGGTGTCGTCTTGCGGGGGGCTCTGCGGAAGAATGGGTAGGGCTGTGCTCATGGGGAAACCTCCCGTGCATCCTGCAACATAGGACGGCGCCCGGATGCGAAGCGCTGTGCTGCTTCAATGAGAAACGCGGCAAGCACGAGGCCGTACAGGATCTCCTGCTGCAGAAACTGTCTTGGCCCATAGCCCACCGCAAGCGCCGTGGTGTAGAGATAGAAGACTCCACAGATATACGCGAAGAGCGGCAGGCTGGGAAGCAGCGCGAAAAAGGGCACCAGCCAGGCGACATACCAGGGATAGCGGGGCGAGAACAGGAGCATCAGCGCGAACGCGAGCGCCGCCGCCTGGGGCAGGAACGCGGCTTGCGACGGCAGCCGAAAGCGGCGGGTCAGCGCAGATAACTGGCCATCCCGCGCGGGGTTGCAGCAGGTGCGCCAGCACCACATTGCCAGTGCGCCAAGCAAACCAGCAGCCACCACACCGTAGACGCCGACCGGCAGCCGGTGCAGGCCGGGCACGCGCTGCAGCAGCGCCAGCAGGAAGAACCGCGAGCCGGACTCGAGTCCCTCTTCCCTGGCGTAGCCGCCCAGGTAGCCGAAGACGCGCAGACCCACGCTGCTATACGCGGCATAGCCCAGCGCCACGACGGTCGCCAGGGTGGAGAACATTCTGTACTCGCCCCGCCGGAAGAGCGCCGGCAGCAGCACGATTGGGTACAGCTTCGTCATCACAGCGAGGCCCAGGAACACGCCCGTCCGCACCGGTTGGTCGCGCAGCCTGGCCAACAGCGCAAGCGCAATCAAGGCCATTGCGGCCGAATCGAGATGGCCGGCGCAGCCGATCTCCCACACCAGCAGCGGGCACCAGGCGTACAGCAGGACCTGCTCGCGCGGCCTGCCGAGCTCGCGCAGCAGGCATAAAAGTGCGTACAGCGTGAGCCCTTCAAACAGGACCATCGCCAGCTTCATGGCGGTCACGGTCGGATTGAGCCACGTGATCGCGTAGAACAGCACCTGCGCGCCCGGCGGGTAGATCGTTGGTGCAGTGTCGCGGCGATTGATGTGGCTGTAAAGGTCCTGGTTGGGGCGCCGGAGGAAGCCCAGCGCCGGGTCGCCGGGGACGTAGCGGTAGGGCGAAATGCCCGCGTGCTGCACCACGCCATCCCACGCATAGCGGTAGATGTCGCTCGAAAGAAACGGCTCAGAGAAGACCGTGACGAAGCGGCACGCAATCGCGATCGCGAGGATCAGGCCCAGGGTATAGCGGTTCGACAGCCGCGTGAGGATCACGATCACGGCTAGTCCATACAGGATCGCGGACCAGCCGGAAACGCCCGAGAACCCGATGTGGTAGCGGGCATGCTCGCTGATCAACTGACGGGCGAAGAGCAGCAGTCCGGCACCCAGGATCAGCAGCGCGATGTTTGTCGCCAATGGACCTGCGCATGGTCCTGCGCGTGGTCCCGCGGTAGCCAGCCGGGGCTTCATGCCCGACGGGTTCCAGGCGAGCCGCCGGCCTGGCCAGATCGGGCCGGGCGGGCAGATGTGCATCCCCTCGCGCTTTTCCGGCCGGACACGATCGCGCTCACACCCCATCATTGCCGAAAGAAGCGTCTTTGTCAGCCCTGCGTCTCGCGCTGTTCCGTAGGGTGGAACCAGTTGCACACCCCTGTGCCGCTTGACGCCCTGTGACGATTCAGCGGCCCTGCCTCGCCCCTTCCCACTACAATCGAGCGTGTTGCCTAGGTACGGAGGGCTTGACCGACTGTTTGCCATGAGCCATTTCCCTGCGTTCGCGCTGCTGCTGGTCTCCCGCGGCTTCAGCCACTACATGCGCGCGCACTATACGGACACCACCTTTCAGCACCTGTACCAGTGGAACTGGTTCGATTCCCTGCTGCTGATCCCGTACTTCGTGGTCATGGTCATCCTCGCCTTCTACGGGGTCCATCGCTACCAGCTGGTCTGGCTGTACTACAAGCATCGTCGCAACGCTACAGTCGAGCCGCCTCAGCATTTCGCGGAACTGCCGCGCGTCACCATCCAGCTGCCCATCTTCAACGAACAGTATGTGATCGATCGTTTGATCGAGGCATGCTGCAGCCTCCAGTACCCGCAGGACCGCCTGCAGATCCAGCTGCTGGATGACTCGACCGATGAAACCGAAGCCGTGGCCGCTGCCATCGTCGAGCGCTACCGCCTTGCCGGGCACCCCATCGAGTACATTCACCGGACGAACCGGTACGGCTACAAGGCCGGCGCGCTCGACCACGGGCTCAACACCGCGACCGGCGAGTTTGTCGCTATCTTCGACGCAGACTTTGTGCCACCACCACAGTGGCTGATGCAGGTGGTGCACCACTTTGCCGAGCCGCGGGTCGGCATGGTGCAGACCCGCTGGACCCATCTCAACCGCGACTACAGCTTCCTGACCCAGGTGGAAGGCATCCTGCTCGATGGGCACTTTGTGCTGGAGCATGGAGGCCGCTCGCGTGCCGGCGTGTTCTTTAACTTCAATGGCACGGCGGGCATGTGGCGGCGGACAGCGATCGAAGAGGCAGGCGGCTGGCAGCACGACACGCTGACCGAAGATACCGACCTGAGTTATCGCGCGCAGCTCAAGGGCTGGCAGTTCCGCTACCTGCAGCACGTGGAATGCCCGGCCGAGCTGCCGATCGAAATGACCGCCTTCAAGACGCAGCAGGCGCGCTGGGCGAAGGGACTGATCCAGACTTCGAAGAAGATTCTGCCAGTCGTGTGGCGCTCCGATGCGCCGCTGCGGACCAAGATTGAAGCGGTCTACCACCTGACCGCGAACCTCAGCTACCCGCTCATGGTCGTACTGTCTGTGCTGCTCATGCCGGCCATGATCATCCGCTTCTACCAGGGCTGGCTGCAGATGCTGCTGATCGACTTCCCGCTGATGATGATGTCGACTTTCTCGATCTCGTCCTTCTATCTCGTCTCGCAGAAGGAGTTATACCCGCGTACCTGGTATCGCACGGTTATCTATCTTCCTTTCCTGATGGCGCTGGGTATCGGCTTGACCGTGACTAATACACGCGCGGTGCTCGAAGCGCTATTTGGGATCCAGAGCTCGTTCAAGCGGACGCCCAAGTACCGCGTCGAGAAGCGTGGCGAAAAGTCAAAGGCCGCGGTCAAGTATCGCAAGCGTCTCGGCATCGTTCCATGGCTCGAGTTGCTGATCGGCTGCTACTTCGCACTGACCGTGTACTACGCGATCTCGAACGATAACTACTTCACGATTCCATTTCTGTTGCTGTTTGTGCTTGGCTACTGGTACACCGGCTTGTTGTCGCTGCTGCAAGGGCGCTTTGATCGCTGGGGTCGCGGCAAGGTAGATCAGGGCGCAGATCTCGACGAATCCTCACCCAAGCCGTTCCCCGTCGGAGTGTAAGCAAAGAGAAAGGCGGCCAGTGCCGGCCGCCTTTTCCACGCTATAGATAATCCACTTAGAAGCGAAGGCCAACCGTGATTGGAATCAACTCTTCTGTGCCCGTGTGGAACGCGGTGGAGTTAGGATTGGTTGCCTCCGCTGCTGTCTCTCGCGGACTGTCAACGAAGGTGTACCGTGCTTCCGCGAAAAGCTTGCCTCGTGAGTACTGACCGAAGGGTTTGAACGATACACCGGTGCCAAGGTTCACACCCCAGGTGTTATCGGTGTAAGACGCAAAGGTCTGATTCGCAACATAGACGCCATAATAGCTCTCTTCTTCTACAGGCTCAGTGAAGTTGAGGCTCTTATGGTAGTAACCGGCGCCGCCGATAATATAGCCGGCGTAGCTGTGCTTATCGTTGTTGAAGTAGTAGTAGACGGGCTCCGCCGTCACACTCAGCGTATGGATATTTCCGCCAAACGAAGTAATGCCAGCGCCTGAGTACTGGTAACCGGATGCCGCGTCAGTCTGGTTGAATATTTCAGATAGTGTGCGCCCGGGGACCTTGTTGGTGTCCCACTGCACTTCGCCAAGCACACTGAAGTTCTTGCTGAAGCTCCACCCGGCACCACCTAAGGGGTTGCCCCCCAGGATTTCACTTCCGTAATTGCTGCCATTCCCTATATCGGTCGTGAACCCGCCATTTGTATCGTTGCCAATAGGTATCGTTAAACCGCCGCCAACCTCGAACGCAAGATGGCTCCACTTGCTGTTATCGGATGAGTGGTACCGTCCGCCACCGTAGCCGCCGCCATACTGCGGAGCTACCGTCTTGATGGCGCCATTGGGAGACGACGCCGCGGACGTGCCGTCGATATCCTCGCCCGCCAGGGCGTCATGCCCGCTGGTCGAGGACGAGTACGCAATGGGCTGCAAGGTCGGCGTCACCGGGGCAGACTGGGCGTGCGCAAGTGCGGGTAGCGCCGCCAGGGCGAGAGCCGCGCTGGCTGCTGCCAGTCGCTTTGCTTCAAAGCGTGTTGCATAGGAAACATATGCCATTTTCAAAGTATCCTCACCTGCTGAACTCCAGCCGTGCAATGGGGAGCTCAAACGAACGGCTCCAAGAACCATGCACCTTAAGGATAGGAACCCGGGACGCGCGGAATGGATGCGGCCGCGGGGCCAATTACTTCGGCTGCCACGCACAGAAAAGGGAGCCGGCGACCGCCCGGCTCCCTTCCCCGCGGCTAGCAACAAGAGCTCTAGTGGATGTCGAACTGCTCCGGGTGCAGGCTTGGGTCCGATTTGATGATGATCGTTTTCCCGACCATCTCCTCGTACTCGTTGATCCATTTGCCGCCGCTGCCTTTCAGCTGCTTCACGACCTCTGGATTCACGCGCAGCATCACGTCCTTGCCGTCCAGGTGCTTCTGCATCTTGCGCAGCTCGATAAAGATTTCGTTGCACACCGTAATCGGGCTCTTGACCATGCCCGTGCCGGCGCAGGTTTCGCACGTCACGCTCAGGGTGCGCTCGAGCGACTGCTTCACCCGCTTGCGGGTAATGGCAACCAGGCCGAAATCGTTGAACTGCAGCACCTTCGATGGCGCGCGGTCGACCTTCATGGCTTCTTCGAGCGCCGCAAGGACCCGGTTCCGGTTCTTGCGCTCATCCATGTCGATGAAGTCGATGACGATGATGCCGCCCAGGTCGCGCAGCCGGATCTGTCGCACGATCTCCGGGATTGCGTCCAGGTTGGTCTTCACAATCGTGTCTTCTAGACGCGCTGTCTTGCCCACGTACTTGCCGGTGTTGATATCGATCGCGACCAGGGCCTCGGTCTGGTTGATCACGATGGAACCGCCGGACTTGAGCCAGACCTTCGACTTGAGCGCCTTCGAGATCTCTTCCTGGATGCCAAAGTGCTCAAACAGCGGCGTTTCCTTGGTGTAGAGCTTCACGCGCCGTACCAGGGCCGGCTGGAAGCGGTTGAGGAAGCGTACGATCCGCTCGTACTCCTGCTCGGTATCCACCCAGATGGTCGAGAAGTTGCTCGATACCTGGTCGCGCAGGATACGCTCCACCAGGTTCAGGTCGTGGTAGATCAGCGCGGGCGCCTTGGCGGTCTCAGAGCGCTGCTTGATCTCGGTCCACAGGCTGATCAGGAAGCGGAGATCGGCACGCAGCTCTTCCTCGCTCGCGTCTTCCGCGGCGGTGCGCACGATAAAGCCGCCCGAACTCTCGCCCTTTTCGCTGATCAGGATGCGCTTCAGCCGCTGACGCTCTTCATCGGACGCAATCTTGCGTGACACGCCCACATGGCCGACCGTCGGCATGAACACCAGGAAGCGCCCGGGAAGCGCGATGTGCGACGTGATGCGCGCGCCCTTCTTGGCGATCGGCTCCTTGGCGATCTGCACCAGGATTTCCTGCCCCTGCTTCAACAGGTCCGAGATGATGGGCAGGTCCTGGGTCTGGGCAGACTGCCGGCGGCCACCGCCGCCATTGCTGCCACCCCCGCTGCCCGGTCCGCCACGGCGGCGGCCATTGCGGCCACCACGCCGCGCCCGATCCTCGCCCGTGCGCTCACGGCGCTGTGTCTCCCCGGCTACGGCCGGGGCTGCCTCGTCCTCATCCCCGTCTACCTCTTCCAAAGCAAACGCGGCCGGATCTTCGTCCTCTTCGTCGTCCTCTTCCGGGTCGGTCCGCAGGTCTTCCATCCGAGGCAAATTCCGGGTGCTGATGAGCGCACGCTCATCGTCGGCGGCAGCGTCCTGCTCCGCTTCCTCGTGGGCGAACTCCCCTTCCTCAGCCCCGTCATGCTCTTCATCCCCATCCAGCGTTTCTTCTTCCAGGTCCTCCAGGTCGAGCTCGTCTGCATGCAGGTGGATCGGGTCGAAGTCGTACTCGTCCTCGTCAATCACCTCTTCTTCGAGCAGGCCCGAGCCCGGCGCAAAGCCCTGCAGCTGGTCGATCATCTGGGTAATGCTGTCTACCTTGGCGGTGGCGGGTGCCGCGCTGCTGTCGAAAGAGTGGAGCGACTCCGCCGGCTCCGCGTCTGGCTCATCGGCAAAGCGGCGCCCAAACAGGGGCGACAGCGACTCGTCCTCCGGCAGGGAGTGCTCCAGTTCTTCATGTACCGGCGCCGCGGCTTCTTGCAGCGACGGTCCTGATTCCGGGGAAGGCATTTCAGCCTCCATTTCAGCCTCCAGGGTCATCTCCGAAATGGCTTCGCTGCCTGCCTCGAGCGTGAACCGGGTGGTGTCCTCCGGCAGGCGGGGCGATTCGGCGTGCGCCGCTGCAACGGGCTGATCCTCGGCGGGGGTCGCCGTCACCGGGGGCAGCTTGTTCTCTGGCAGGGTGGAAGCAGCAGGCGCGCCGCCGCCGAAGAAGCGCGCAAGCCTCAGTTCATTGCTGGTGGGCGTCGACAGGCGAACCGAGGCCGCGCCATCTTCGGGCTCGTACTCATCGGTTGCCGTCTCATGCGTGGGCATATCGGGCGACCCGGGTACCGCAGCTTCGCTTTCGCTGACCGCCTGGGCCGTCTTGGTCTCTGCATCCAGAGGGTGGTTGTTCGTCGTGATTGTTTCACCATGCTCGACGCCTGGCAGCGCCTCGGCAACAGTTTCTGGTCCGGTGAGAGCGGCGGCGGCAACAGCGTGTTCGACAGCCTGCTCATCGGCGCTTGCGGCGATCTCCGAGCTGCCGTTCCCGTCTTCTCCGGCTGCGTTGTGGCCAGGTGCGTCGGGGCTGGATGAATCGTGGCTAATCGCGTCGTAAGCAGGCGCGTCGGGGCTAGTCGCGTCGTGCTCGGCGGCAATGTCCATTGACTCGGCTTCGGGCGATGCCTCGAAGACCCCGTCCGTGGCCTCGGCAAAGACGTCACCACTGGCAGGGGCGGGAGCAGACTCGGCCGCTACCTCATCCAAGCTGACTGGCGCAGGGGTGGCCGCGGGTGCCTTGTAGCGGGAAAGGCTCTCACCCGGCAGCACCGACCCACCATCCCAGCCGCTCAGTACCTCTACCTGCGTGGTCGGGGTTGGCGCGACGTAGTTGACCGGGCGCGTGGGCAGATTGAGCTTGGCGGCGGGCGCGGTGACGGCACTGGCGCCTGGCGCCTGGCCATACTTCGACAGCGACTCACCCGGCAGGATGATGGCGGCAGGTGCCGCGTCTTCCTGGCGACCCCTTGTGCTGCTGGCCGGCTCGGCCGCGGCGCGGGAGCCTTCCCGAGCCTGTTCCCGGCTGGACTCGCGGCCATGCTCCGGACTGCGGTCCCGATGGCGTTCGCGGGGCTGACGCTCGCCAGAACGCCCGCTGTTAGTAGCCGGCGCGGCCGATGCCTGCAGGTTGATCGTTTCCGGCTCTGGCTCCTCGCCGAGGCCTGCTGCTTCCTCATAGGGCTCGGGCAACCCGCTCGCTTCGCCTCCGACCGCGCCATGCTCCGGCAACGCGAAGGGAGCAGTCGCCGTTTGCGGGAGCGGCTCTTCTGTACGGCCGCCCGTACCCAGGACCCCGGCGCGCATGCCACCCCGGCGACGGCCACGGCGGCCTCTCCAGCGGCGCGTGCCCTCGGGGGTTTCCTCGTCACCCTTTTCATCCCGATCGACCGCGGACGGCTCTGCCGTCTTCAGCGCGGCAGCCACCAGGGCGCGCTCTTCGCTGGCCTTCGGCCTGGGTGCCTGCTCGGCCGGCTTTTCCGCGCCGCGCTCTGTGGCTGCTTCCGGGGTACGCTCTCCGCGCCCACGCTCGCCGCGGCCGCCACGCCTCCCCCGGCGCTGCTCATCTCCGGCTGCTGCTGCTACTGCAGGCGCTGGAACGGCTGCGTCTTCTGCCGCGGGACGCTCGGCCGCACGCCGGGGCGAGCCACCGGCGCTGGATGTTTCGTAATCCTCGCTGTCTTCCTGGTCTTCCAGAAAATCCGTGACGTAGAGGAAGGCGTCCCGTTCCAGTCCTACATCGACAAACGAGCTCTGCATGCCGGGCAGCACGCGGGTGACCTTGCCCTTGTAAATCGAGCCTGCCAGTGTGTATTCGTTTTCGCGCTCGTAGTAAATCTCTGCGAGCTGCTCGTCCTCTAGAATCGCCAGCCGGGTTTCATGCGGCGTGGTGGAGATACAGATTTCCTTTGCCATGGTGTCTCTTTCAGGCGGACAAGACCCGGCGAATGGCGCGGCGGACAGGGAGTGGATGGTCTGGAGCGGCGAAGCTTGCCGGCAGAGGAGAGCACACGGAGCGTTACCGGGACTGCCGAAAAGGCAGACAGCTGTCCCGGCGCCTGGGGTAGGCACGCGGGACGGCAAGTTTGTCGTGTGTTTCCTCGGGTGGGGCTTTGGTTCCAAAGGGGGCGTGAGGGGATGGTGACCGCGTCAACCTGCAACCATGCGGGTGGGGCCGTTTCCCATCCTCTTGCGCTCATACCCAGATTCCTGCCCGGCCACGCCCCGCAGGGTTTGTCTGGCCGGTTGATAGTTCGTCTTGAAACTCTGTGAAATGCTCACGTGATAACGGGCCGGGCCAAGCCTGCTCGCCTGCTGCTGCTACCTTGCTAACCTCTTTGCTGCTCGGAAACTCTCCAGCCAGCTGCCGCCATGCGGCAGGCTTGCTCTCGCCTTGTCTCAGTTGACAAAGCGGTTCATGCGTACATTCATGACCATTCCAAGCGCCAGGAAGGTAAACAAGACAGACGATCCGCCGTAACTCATCAATGGGAGTGGAATGCCTGTGACCGGCATGAAGCCAATCACCATTCCTATATTGACGGCTATCTGGAAGATCAACACAGCCACCACGCCCATCACCAGCATGGTTCCGGATAGGTCACTTGCTGTTTGAGCGTTCTGGATCAAACGCATCAATATCAAAAAGTATAGCAGCAGGACCGCGACCGCGCCGAGGAAGCCATGCTCCTCGCTCCAGGCCGCAAAGATGAAATCAGTGTACGGGATAGGGAGAAAATCCCCCTGGGTTTGCGTTCCCTTGGCTACGCCTCGGCCAAAGATGCCGCCATCACCCACCGCGATCAGCGACTGGCGGATCTGGTAACCGGAGCCGCGCGGGTCATTGTCGGGGTTGATGAAGCTCGTCAGGCGGGCTTTCTGGTACGGTTTCAGGACCTTGCCGCTGGTCCACACACCACCAATCAGCGTGACGCCGACAAGCGCCAGAATGCCTGCCTTCTGCCAGGAAATGCCGCCGAGAAACAGCCCCACCAGCAGGATGGGCGAGTAGGTCAACGCCGTGCCAAGGTCCGGTTGCTTCAGCACCAGCAGCATTGGCACCGCAACCAGCGCAATGCCCTTCCCGATATCGGCCCAGGTCATCTCGCGGCCAACGCGCTTGGCGAAGTAGCGGGCCACGGCGATGATCAGCACGATTTTGACCCACTCGGAGGGCTGAAAGTGGATGCCGCCGGGCAGCTTGATCCAGCGGCGGGCGCCCAGCACTTTGCTACCGACTGCCAGTACCGCGACGAGGGATACAAGGCAGAAGCCGTAGATCCAGGGGATGGCATCCAGCAGCGCGTGGTAGTCGATCCGACTGACGACGAACATGACAAACAGTCCACCAGCCAGCCAGAGCGTTTGTGTCTTCTCAAAGCCGACGAACTTGGTGTGCATGGTGGCCGAGTAGATCTCAAGGACCGACAGAAACGACAGAATCAGGATGAAGCCCAGCAGGGTCCAGTCGAAATCTCGGAAGGAAAAGAAGCGGCCTTTCATCGTGCATCCACCCCGATCGACACACCTTCCCTGACGCGGGGCTGGTAGGCAGCGAGCGTCACAGCGGTGGCAGGGGAAGGATGAAACCGTACGCGCTTGACCGGGCGCGGCCCCGCTGCAGACCGGGCCGAAACGATGGCCGGCTGCGGCCGTGGGGACCGATCCGGATGCACCGGCACCCAGAAGTGGCCGCCCTGCATGCTGGCAGTCGGGGACGACTCGAGTGGCGCCGGCTTCTCACCCGGGCCGGTGGGCGTGCCAAGCGACCTGGCTGTTGGCCTGGTACCCGGCTTCACAACGCCATCCTTTTCCCCCGGCGCCGAGAACACCGCGCCAACCTCGACCACCGGCGCACTTGGCGCCGGCGCCGGCAGGTTGTGCTCGAGCCGGCGCTGCTTGTCCACAAATGTTTCAATCACCTGTGCCGCCAGGTGGGCCGATCCGGCGCCCCAGCCGCCATGCTCCCACAGCACGACCACCACTATATCGGGGTTGCGGCGGGGCGCCACGCCGACGAACCATGCGTTGGCGCGGCCACTCTTCGAAGCGGAAACGCTCTTGGCGCCAAAGGAGTGGTTCAGCACCTGCGCGGTGCCGGTCTTGCCTGCAAAATCGATGCCATCCAGATGCGACGCATAGCCGGTGCCGCGCGCCCAGTTGGTCGTCATCGACATGCCATCGGTAATGGTCTGCCAGGAGACGGGATCAATCGGCACCTGCGTCGAACCGGCGCCCGCATAGGTTTCAAGCATTGCCTGCTGGTACTCGGCCGGCAACTGGTTGGGCAGAACCACGTGGGGGCGCTGCATATCGCCGCCCGATGCGATGCCGCCGATGGTGCGCGCGAGCTGGATCGGGGTGAGAGCGACGGCGCCCTGGCCGATGCCCACCGAGATCGTCTCACCCGCGTACCACTTGCGGTGGTAGTTCTTCATCGCCCACTCTTCACTCGGCATCGTTCCCGAGACCTCGTTCGGCAAATCGATCCCGGTGCGCTTGCCGACGCCCAGCCGGCTGGCCCAGTAAGCGATCTTGCTGATGCCCAGCCGCTGCGCCAGCGTGTAGTAGTAGGTGTCACACGAAAGAGGGATTGCGGTCTGGATCGTGACCTCGCCATGGCGCGAATCGCAGGCGAAGTAGCGCCCGTAGAAGCTGGCGCCGCCCTGGCAGTTCACCTTCAGGTCCTGCGCCGCATGTTCTTCCAACCCGGCTACGGTCATGATGACCTTGAAGGTCGAACCCGGAGCCAGCTGGGCCTGGATCGCCTTGTTCAGCAGCGGCTTGTCGGGATCGGTCATGAGCTTGTTCCAGTCGTCGCGACCAATCTTGACGGCGAAGCGATTGGGATCGAAAATCGGCCGTGACACCATCGCCAGCACCTCGCCCGTATGCGGATCGAGGGCGACGATGGCACCATTGCGGTCGCCCATGGCATTTTCTGCGGCGCGCTGGACATCGAGATCAATCGACAGCTTGAGGTCCTTGCCGGGAACCGCTGGCTCATTGCCAAGCACACCCACTTCGCGCCCGTGGCTGTCGACCAGCACGTCATGCGAGCCGTCGGTGCCGCGCAGCAGCTGGTCATAGGTCTCTTCCACGCCGGAGCGCCCCACCACGTCGCCCGGGGTGTAATACGCATACTGCGGGTTCTGCAGCATGTCCTCACTCACCTCGCCGACATAGCCAATCAGGTGCGCCGCAAAGCCGTCACGCGGGTAGAGCCGCCGCTGTTCATTGATCAGTTCGAGCTCGGGCAGCTCGTCCCGGTGAGCCTCGATAAACTCCTGCTCGTCCGGGGTAATGTCCTGCTTGAGCGGGATCGGCTGGTACTTCGACGAGATGCCGTACTTCTTGATGGCGGCCTCGATCTGGTCGAGCGACATATTCAGGCCACGGGCGATCAGCGGCAGGTCTGCCTGCAGGTCGCGGCCCTGCTCATGCACCAGGAAGCAGGAAACCGAGGGATAGTTGTCGACGATCAGCCGGCCTTCGCGGTCCAGCAGCCGCCCGCGGGGAGCCAGGATGGGCACCTTGCGAACCCGGTTCGCCTCCGCCAGGGCACGGTAATTGTCCTTGCCCACGACCTGCAGCCGCCACAGGCCGGCAATCAGCACCAGCAGCACAGCAACAATGACGTACTGGATCGTGGATAGCTTGGCGGCGGGAATCTCTTGTTCGCGGTTCAGCATAGCGGGGGAGATCAGTCAGGGTTCCTGATCACACTCCCAGCATAGCGGTTTTCTCTCTGTCTCCCCCATGCTTCTGTCCCGAGAGCTGCCGAAGTAACCGGCCGACACGCACGGGCCTTCCTTTTTGGTTTCCCTCGGCCCCTTTCGGGAAAAGGCAGCGAAGTCGCCGCTACGCCGCCCGGCTTCGCGGCTGCATACCCAAGGCTTGGTAACAAAGTGCGGCAGCGGCTCCGCCCGCGAGCGGCGCGAGGACGAAAAGCCATAACTGCCCCAGCGCCCAGCCTCCGACGAAGAGGGCCGGTCCAATGGCGCGCGCGGGGTTCACCGAAGTATTCGTGATCGGGATTGCGACCAGGTGCACCAGCGTCAACGCCAGCCCGATCGCGACGCCCGCAAACCCGCTGGGCGCCCTTGGGTCGGTCGCACCGAGCACGGTGAGCACGAAGATAAACGTAAGTACCAGTTCCGTAACAAAACAGGCCCAGGTGGAGTAGTGGGTCGGTGAGTGTGCGCCGTAGCCGTTCGCTCCCAGGCCGTCCGTGGCCACGCTGTAGCCATTCGGCCCGCCGTGGGCGATCATGAGGATCAAGGCCGATGCCAGCACCGCGCCGAAGACCTGCGCTACCACGTAGCCGCCTGCGTCCTTCAGGGTAATGCGCTTTGCCACCAGGAAGCCGCAGGTCACCGCCGGGTTGATGTGGCAGCCGGAGATCGGGCCGATGGTGTACACCATCGTCAGCAGGGAAAGGCCGAAAGCCAGGGCGATGCCAACAAAGCCGATCCTGCTTTCAGCGAGCACTGCCGAGCCAACGCCGGTTAGGACCAGGACAAAGGTTCCAATCAGTTCCGCAACATACTTAGCCATAGGAATCCTTTACAACGTGCGCGTGCACGGGTACGCGGCTGAGCTTCGCCCGGAGGGGAGCGAGAGCTTGCGCCAAGGCTGTTCTGAGATGATTCGGTGTCAGAGGAAGGGAAAGGAGAGAGGATTGGCCTTCGGGTCGGTACCTGCAGCTCACACTCTTGCAAACTACCGGGTATGAGGCAGAAGAAGCCCGGCGTGTTGCAGGTCTGCCATGTTTCTACTCTGCAGGTGCTTCGGAACCTCGAGGATCGCTAGACAGGTTCGCCGCGAAAGCGATCCAGCAGTGCAAACAGCAGGACGCCCACAATCGCGTTCACGACGGCACGGAGTAATTCGTGCAGCCAACTCCAGCCCAGCGGCTGGGCCAGCAAACGCTCAACCATCATCCAGTACAACCCGCTGTGCAGTAGCGACAATGCAAAGGTGAATAACAAACGAGCGCCGTGGTTCTCGGTGTCGATGCGGTTGCCGAGCAATCCCGCGATGTAGCCTACAACTGTCTTCGTGATGCCAAACACCCCCAGCGGCTCGCGGGTGAGCGCATCCTGCAGGATACCGATGACTGCGCCGGAACACAGGCCAGCGACCGGGCTGCGCTTGGCTATCGCGAAGTAGATGACCAGCAGCAGCGGCAGGTCCAGCAGCGCAGCCGGCGCGAAGTGGATCGGCAAAAAGGAGTCAAGCCCGATAGCAAGAACAGGCGCAAACAACACCAGCCAGAAGGGCAGTGTGGGTGCTTCTGTTTCCCGTCGCGAGGCGGCAAGAAGAGCCATGCGTCAGCGCTGCCCCTGGGTTCCGTTGGTGGGTGGTGCGCTCGTGGGTGCCGCGGGTGCCGGCGTGCGTGCAGGTGGGCGGCTTCCGTCGTCGGGAACGATAACAGGGTTTCTGCGGCGCGGTGCTGCTGCACCAGGCGCGGCGGTTCCCGGCGTGGCCGCGGCCGGAGGCGCAGCACGCCGTGCTGGCAGCGGACCATCCGTAATGACCTGGGTGGGCACGGGAGTTCTGGGGGCAGAAGCAGGCTGGTTTGCAGCCGTAGCCCTAGGAGTTGTTCGGGCAGCATCCGGTCCCGGGTTTGCGGTCGCTTCGCCAGGCGCAGCATCCTGGCTGCCGGGGACCGCTACTCTTGATGCGGCAGCCCTCGCCGCTGTCGTACCAGGCGTAGCTGCGCTTGTCGCTGCAGGTGCGGTACGCCGG